>JALZAV010000140.1 GCA_030948145.1 Candidatus Dormiibacterota bacterium | reverse complement strand
CAGTAGGAGGGAGAACGATGCGCATTGGCTTTCGTCGCGCGACGGCTCTGTCGGCGATCACGGCGCTCGCAGCGGCGGTCTCCATCACGGTCCCGGCCACTCCGGCGGCCGCCGCAGCCCCACCGCCGGTGACCTTCAACAAGAACCTGCTGCTCAAGGGCAGCGGCGGGGCGGCCGAGCCGAGCATCCGCACCGATAAGTTCGGGCGCTCGTTCGTGACGGGCCCGACCGGGGTCGGCGGTGGCTGTCCGGCTTTCCGCGTCTCCCACGACGGCTCGACGTCGACGTTCATAGGGCGGCCTGACCAGGGCGCGGGCGGCGGCGACTGCGACTGGGCGATTGGCCCGCAGGAGACCAGCGCCACCATCATCCCGGCGGCCAGCGATAGCGACCTCGCCTTCAGCAGCTTGACGCTCCCCAACATTACGGTCGCCAAGTCCGACGATGGCGGTACCACCTTCAGCGCCCCGAATCCCGCTGCCGCCCAGGTGGGCGGGGACGACCGCATGTGGATGGCGGCTGATCCCAGGCTCAACGCGGCGGGGTTCGCCGACATCTTCATGACCTACCACGACGTCTCGGCCGGACAGATCCAGGTGAGCGTCTCTGTCGACGGCGGCCAGACCTACGTCCAGAACAGCCCGCTGATTACCAACGTCGACCCGGGGCAGTATGCAGGGCCGTTAGCCGGGAACGAGCTCGGCAACGTGGTGGCACGGCGGGATTCGGCGGGAAAGCTCACCCTCTACTCGATCTTTCAGACCCCGGACAGCGCGGCGGACAATGCCGCTCAGGCAGTGGCTGGCACGGCGAATTTCAATCGCGTATACGAGGCCGTGGGAACTGTCGTCACCGACAGCGCCCCGCCGGTTGTCCAGTGGACTGACTACGAGATCTACCACGGGCCGAAGGGCGTCCGGTACAACCGGATCTTCCCAGTCACGGCGGTCGACAGAGCCGGAACGGTCTACGCCTTCTGGAGCGACGGCAACCACATCCTCTATAAGGCAGACGCGACGGGAACTGGATGGAACCCGTCCACGGCGCCGGGGCAGATCACGAACCCGACCGGCGTCAACACCGCCATCATGCCCTGGACCGAGGCCGGCTCCAGTGGGCGGGTGGACGTGGTCTTCTACGGGGCACACGGCGGGAGCGGCGCGCAGCCGAACCCCCAGGACGACCCCAACAACATCTGGAACGCCTACTTCGCGCAGACCATCGACGGCGGAGCGAACTGGACCGTCTCCAAGGCCAGCGACCACGACATCCACAAGGGTCCGCTCTGCATCGACGGCCTGAATTGCAACCTGATCGGGAATCGGGACCGAACTTTGCTTGACTTCTTCCAGGTGTCGATCGACCCAACCAACGGGGCGGCAGACATCGCCTACGCCGACGATAGTGCCGCGAAAGGCAACTCGGTGATGTACTTCACCCGGCAGTGCACGGGTGAGCCGGCGATCACGGGCCTCACTGTGAAGGTGGCCGATTGTGTGCCTCCGGGTCCGCCGCCAATACCGCCCAAGGGCACGACCTGCCCCGGCCCGCAGATCCTTGATTTCGCCGGGGACGCGCCCAACAACTACCCCGCCGGCGACGGCAAGAACATGAAGAACCTGGACATCCTCAACGCCTTCTTCGGGACGCCCGACAGCACCCACCTTCGGGTAACGATGACGATGAACAATCTGAGCACCCCGCCACCGCCGAACAACTTTACGTCCGGGATATGGACGGTCTACTGGCAATACAACAACGCCCCGAACCAGTGGTGGTTTGTCCAGGCCAGCAGCACCGGCCCATCGATCACCTACCGGGACGGCACCTGGGACGCTCCCAGCGACACGTACACGACCGTTGATTCGGCCAATGTCGTGGGTTCCTTTAACATAGGCCCGAACGGGACGATCGTCTGGACCATCCCGCGGGTCGACGTGGGGAATCCGGCCAATGGCGCCAAGCTGACCAACACCTTTGCCAACACCGGCGGGGCGTACCTGATTGGTGGGACTGGCCTGCGCTTCACTCACGCGGCCGACCGAGCCCCTGATGGCAACTACGGGGCGGATTACGTCGTCGGTCAGACTTGCTCCGGCGGCGGAGGTGGCGGCGGAGGTGGCGGCGGCGGCGGTGGCTGCCAAGAGGCCGATGGCAACGGCAATTTCCAGGGCCAGCAGGGCGGCAATGCGAACTTCCAGTCCGACGAAGACTCATGCGAAGACGGCGACCAGGACGGCGAGCACATGCAGGATCCTGGCGCCAAAGAGGATTTCCATTCAACGCAGGTGCAGTCAGTACGGCGTGACGACACTGCAGGCACGGTGACGATCTTCGGGCTGGGCGTGAGCAACGGCCTGCCGGTCTCGTTCCTGATCGTGGAGCAGGCAGCCACCGCGACAACGCCAGCCTTCTACAGCGTCGAACTGAGCGACGGCTACGTGAACAGCGGCAACCTCACCGGAGGCACGATCACCCTGCACTAACGCGTCGCGTCCTCAACCTCCTCTACGAGAGGCCGGTCCGAACCGGCCTCTCTTTTTGTCAGACTTACGGCATGTGCCGAAGCATCAAGACCCTCCGACGCCGTGACCAAAAGCCGACCGACCAGGAGATCCACGACGCCGCGCTGCAGTTCGTGCGCAAGATCAGCGGCTACCGCGTACCTTCGCGCCTTAACACGACGGCCTTTGATTCCGCCGTCCGCGACGTCAGCGCCAGCTCGCGCCGCCTACTCGACGCGCTCGCCTAGGAGGTCGCCAGCGGTAAACGCAAGACGAAGGTCGAGCCCTTGCCGGGCTGGCTCGCTTGCAACTGCAGCGATCCGCCCATTTGCTCGGCCAGGCCGCGACTGAGGTAGAGGCCGAGGCCGCTTCCCGGTTTTTCTTTGGCGAGCTGGTCGGTGCCGCGGGCGAACCGCTCGAAGATCCGGGTCTGGTCAGCGGCTGCGACTCCGGGACCGTCGTCGGTCACCGTGATCGCCACCTGCCCCGCATCCCCTCGTGCCTGCAGGCGGATGGTCGGGGCATGGTCGGTGTACGTGAGGGCGTTGTTGAGCAGATTGTCGAGGATCTTTCCCACCATGGCCCGGTCGGCCATCATCGTGCTGTCTTCGGCTGACTCGATCTTTATCGTCGCCTGGACCAATCCGGCGCGAGGTCGCGCGCGCGCCACGGCTTCTTGTAACGCCTCCACCACCGAAAGCGGCTCGGCTTTGGGGGTCAGTACCCTCCCTTCAAGGCGTGCCACCGCGAGGAGCTCGTCGGCCAGGACTTTGGCTTCCGCGGTTTTTCGCTGCGCCGTCGCAAGGACGTCTTTCAGCGCAGGAGGCAGGTCGCCAAAGGCCTCTTCCAGAGCCATTCCCAGGTAGCCGCTGACCACGGTGAGTGGGGCGCGCAGCTCATGAACCGCAATGCTCATGAACTCGCTTTTCGCCTGTTCCGCGACCTGGGCCTGGGCGATCAGGCGGGCATTTCGCAGGAGAAGCGCGCCGAGGGTAGAAAAGTGCTGCAGGGATTGGACCGCGACCGGGTCAAACGGCTCGTCCGTCTTTCGGCCCATCGCCAACAACCCGATCGTCTCGCCGCCGACAGCCAGCGGAGCGATCAAAAACCGTCGATACGGCTGAACTACGGACTCGAGACCGTCAGGCGCGCCGGTATATTCCGCGGCGGTAAGCTCAACTGCGCGGCCTCTTAAGACCCCGGCCAGCACCTTCGGCATCAGCGGCCAGCGGGTGCCGACGAGGTTCCCCGTCGGGGTCGATTCGATGACCATCTCGGCGCCTTCGAGACGGGCCAGCGAGGTGCCATCGGCGTCAACCGAGGCACCAGCCCGCTGCAGCAGGCGGCGCAGCACTTCGTCCAACTCCACCTGGCTGGCGACGTCCTCGGCTGCTTCCACCGCCTGGCGCAGTCGCGCAGCGGTCTCGTCGGCGCGGTTTCGTGCCGCCTGGCCTTCTTCAAAGAGTCGGGCGTTGCGGAGCGCGAGTCCGGAGATCGTTCCCAGCAGCGTCAATGTCGCCAGGTCATCGGACGTGAACGCCCGGTCCTCGTAGCGGCTGAACACCAGCATCCCGATCGCCTGGCCGCCGTGGACCAGTGGGACGACCGCGACGTGCCGCACGCTGGTGAGCGCCTCTCGGAACTCTGGCGCGGCCCTGTCGGCCGCCAATCGACCGCCGAAGGCCGGCAGCAAGGTGTCGATCGCTTTCTGCACCAGCGGCTGGCCCTCGAAATAGTCGAGCGAGTAGCGTTGCCCGACCCAGGTCAGCTCACCGGCGCGGCCGTAGGTTGCCTCGATCACGACGTGATCGCCGACCAGGCTGGAGA
>JALZAV010000139.1 GCA_030948145.1 Candidatus Dormiibacterota bacterium | reverse complement strand
CGACCGCGGAGGACGCCGTCCGCGACGTCGCCCTCTGCCAGGCGATCATCCGGCACCACCTCACTTCCCAGGGCCTGTCACGGAATCTCGCCGGCCTACGTTGAACTGCTCGTGAAGCCCAGAGTAAAGTGGCTGTTGCTTGGCACTAGCCTGCTCCTGGGAGGATGCGTCCCGGCGGGCTCCAAGCCGGTCTCGGCGACGCCGCATTCTCCAACGGCCACGGCCTCGCCCGCCACAACGGTGACCGCGACACCCACCAGCACTGAAACCCCAGTCGCCGCAACAACGAGCGCGACGCCCTCCCCATCGTCGCTCGCCTCTGGTCGCTGGTCCGGAGCCGCGACGCCTTCTGGAACTCCCTCCCGCGGAGACGCGCAGATGGTCACGCTGCTCGCCGATGGCCGAGTGCTGATCAGCACCGGTTTGCCGGGCCCGTCCGCCGTCAGCGAAACCCACGTGTTCCTCGCATCGCCGACCGGCGACAACTGGGTCAGCGCCCCCGAGATGCACACCAGCCGAATCGGCTTCCCGGCCATCCGCCTCCGCAGTGGAAAAGTGCTCGTCGCAGGCGGCTACGGTCCGGACATGCATCGGACGGCGACGGCCGAGCTGTTTGATCCCATGTCGAACCGCTGGTCGAGCTGCGGCAACATGGTGGTGGGCCGCGTCGGCTTTGCGGCGGCGATGCTGGGCGACGGCCGGGTGCTGGCGGTCGGCGGCCGGATTCCTAGCGGTCCAATTCGCAACGCAGAGATCTATGACCCGGCGACTGCCAGGTGGGCGGCGGTACCCAACATGCAGACGCCGCGAGAGCGCCCAACCGCGACCACGCTTCCCGATGGCCGCGTGCTCGTCGCAGGCGGCGTTATTGATGACGCGGGGATCTCCCTGAACGCCACGGCAAGTGTGGAGATCTATGATCCGCGAACGAACGCCTGGGCGGCCGGGCCATCCATGCGCGTGGCGCGAGCCGATCACACCGCGACCTTACTGACGAACGGCAAGGTGCTCGTCGCAGGGAACAGCGGCGACGAGCCCGACACTACCGAGATCTACGACTCGACAACAAATAGCTGGTCGGCCGGCGCACGGATGCCGACTGAACGGAGGAGTCACGTCGCGGTCCGCCTCAATTCAGGGCAGGTCATGTTACTCGGCGGCTTGTACGGTCAAGCGGGCTATTCGGGCACCGCCGATCTCTATGACCCCACAAAGGACGCGTGGTCGACTGCAGGCGACATGGGCGGTCTGCACGGCGACGTGCGGGCGAACCTGCTCCAGGATGGTCGCGTCCTCGTTGTCGGCCTGGACCGGGGCGCGGAGGTTTACGACCCGAACGCTACCTAGTGGAGCGCACTGGAGCGCCCTGGCTATTCGGCGCTCGGGAGACCCAGTTGCTGCCGCGCCATGCGCACGCCGGCCGTCATGTTGCGCAGCTTTTCGTAGGCGACCTTCCAGGAGCGGGTGCGCAGCCCACAATCGGGCGTCACGTGGATGCGGTTGGGATCGCCGAAGACCTTGACGGCATAGAGCACGCGATCGCGCACCAGTTCCGGTGACTCGATGAAGTCGCTGTGGATGTCGAGCACGCCCAGGCCCAGCGCCGGCTTGTAGGGAAGGTCGCGGAACTTCTTGATCACCTGGTAGCCGGGACGCGCCTCGTCGGACGTCCCCAATTCGCGGCTGTCGTAGTTGGCGAAGCCGACCGCGTACTGACGGCACTGCTCCATGCGCTCGATCGCCGGAAAGAAGAGGTTGTAGTCCGAGAAACAGAGGTGGGTCGAGAACATGGCGTTGAGGCCCTCGACGCTGGCGTTGAAGCTGTCCACGAAGAGGTCAAGCTCGTCGGCCTCGGTGGACGCCCCGGGCTCATCGACCTGGATCCAGCGCGCGCCGAGCGCGATGAGGGCTTGGAGGTTCGGGCGGATCAAGTTCCGTGCCACCTCGAGGACGAATTCGCGGCGGGCCGTCTTGCGCTGACGGGTGCGCTCCGCCGCCGGCAGCAGCAGGTTTTCCGGCGTACGGTTGCGCTCGTCGAAGGACCAGTCCGCGATCGTGTACGCGCCGGTGACCGGGATCTTGAGCTCGGCTTCGGCCACCGACACGAGGTAGGAGAACTCGGCATTGTGGAAGGGCGAGCCGAGCGAGATCGGCCCAACCACCGCGGCCTTGCTGTAGTACTTGTTGTCGAAGGCGCGGACGCTGCCGCGGCGTTCGAATCCGTTGGAGTGGCTGACCGCCCAGTCGTACATCTCGGTGCGCTGCTGCTCGCCGTCGTAGACCACGTCGAGGCCCGCGCTTTCCTCCAGCCTGACGGCGTAGAGGCTGGACCAGCGCTGGAGCTCGGACTTCTGTTCCTTGCTGAAGGGCGCGTGGCGCAGGAGATCGATCAGTCGCTCGTACTCCGGAACCTGGAGGCGCTCGCCCCAGCTGCGGGCTTCCTCGACATCTTTGTCGTCGAGCGGCTTGCCGGCGTAGGCCTTCACGCGCCAGCCGGGCTTGTCCAGCGATCCCACTTCGTGGGTTAGCAGCGGCTTGTGATCGACGACCTCATTCATACCGAGACCAGCTCCTTCAGCTTGCGCGCCGCCTCCCCGAGCCGCTGGACCTTCTGCTCGGCGACAACGGTTGGAAGATAGCCCAGCTCGCAATTCGACGAGAGATAGAGGTTGCGGGGCTTAACCGTGTCGGCAAGATGGCGCGCGACGTCAACGAGGTCCTTGGGCGATTCGAGGATCGAGCTTCTGCCATTGACAACCCCCGCCACCAGCCCCTTGCTCCAGCCCGAGCCGAGCGCCTTGACGTCGGTCTGGACGAGGTCAACCCCGATCGCGTCCACCGGAAGCTGCAGGAGTTGATCGATATGCGGGGCGGCGTCTCCGAAGTAGACATGGAAGGCGAGCGTCGCCTTCAGGTCACGATGAAGGACGTTGAGGGCGTCAGCCAGCGGCGCCCAATCCTCCCGCGCGATGCCGACGTAGCCCAGCCAGGGATCCTCGAGGTGGATCAGTTCGGAGCCCGCCGCAACCGCCGCGTCGATCGCCGGGCGCAAAACCTGCACGGCCAGCGCAACCATCAGCGCGTTGCGGTCCTGGTCGGTGTGGGCGGCGCGCGAGAACATGTAGGGGGAGGGGAGGGTCGTCACCCGGGGACGGGGCACGGAGCCATCCGGAACGACGCCATCCGGATGACTCGGGGTCGCCAGGCGACCAGAGAGCTCGGGCTCGCGGAAAAACGTGTTGGTGTCGAACCAGCGGACCAGCGTATGGGGCTTGACGCCGAGTGCTTCCGTCAACGGTCGGAAGATGTCCTGCCACTTGAGCAGCCCATCAGAGAAATAGTCCAGGCCGGCGTCTTTCTGGACGCGAACGAACGCCGCCAGGTCATCGGCGAAGGCGCGGCCCACCGCATCGGAGCCGACCCGACCGCGATCGATCCCGCGGGTCGCCGCGACCACCTGCTCCGAGCGTGGATAGATGCCGTGTTGATACGCAAAAATCTTGATGCGGTGAGTTTAGACGACGGCCCTATAATGCCCGTAGCTCGCGCCCGTCGCGCGTAACGCACTGCTTGGTTGAGGCGTTGAGAGGGGACATGAAGGGGTTTGCGGCAGGACTTTTCGTCCTGATCGCGATGGTGCTTGCCGGATGCGGCGGCGATACCTCGACCACCTTTGTCCTGGAGAGCGGCTCGCCGAGCGCCTCCGCCAAAGCGGGCACCTCCCCGGCGACCAAAGCCAGCACCACGCCCGCGAGCTCGTCGCTGCCTGTGACGGCCGCGACGCCCATCCCGGACAACCTGAAAATCATCATCGATAGCCCGGACTCCAGCACCTCGATCAGCTCGCCGCTCCAGGTGTCGGGCACCGCGAGCGTCGACAAGGGGACGGTGGTCGCCGTCGTGCTGGATGCCGCCGGGACCGAGCTCGGGCGGGGGACCGCCACCGCGTCAGCCGCCAAACCCGACTTCGGACACTACGAGGTGACGGTGAGCTTCGCGGGGGCGACCTCCGGGGCGAAGGGCCGGATCAAGGTGTTCGGAGTCAGCCCGCGTGATGGCACGACACCCACGAATTTTTACTACATCGATGTGAGGTTCGCCTAAGGCGGACCGGCGGGAAAGGCCCCCGCCGCTCGTTACACGCGGTGATGGGCGACGGCGGCTTGTCGGTCTCGATCGTGATCCCCACCCTCAATCCGGGCCGGGCATTCGGGACGATTCTGCACCGGATCATGGGCCAGGGCCGGATGCCCCTCGAGATCGTGTGCGCGGACGCAGGCTCGACCGACGGGATCCGGCACATCGTGAGCCAGTTTGCGCTCGCCCGCTTCGTCGAAATCGCCGAGCCACCTGGACCGCGGAGCTGGAACCGGGCGATG
>JALZAV010000001.1 GCA_030948145.1 Candidatus Dormiibacterota bacterium | reverse complement strand
GAGTACGGCGTACTGATGCCCCACGACGGATCGCGCCGAACCGAGTTTGACGTTATTGAACTCGGGGTGGTCGCCTGGCTCCGTAAGGAGATTGGGCTGCGGGATTCTCGGAAGGCGTGGAGATCGATCCGCTCGCGACTTCTAGAGAGACCGCCCGTTGACACACTGCATGTCGTTTGGGAAGACCAGGACGGAGTCGCTGTGGCGTGCTACGACGAGGCTGAGGTCAAGCGCGCGGTGGATCATGGCCGAATGGTACGAGTCTTCAATCTCACCGCGGAAATTAGCAGGGTACGGGCGGCATTTCGCACGGAGGTGGAGGACTCAAAACCCCGACCACCGATCCGGCGAAGGGATGAGAACTCGAAGGCCACGAAAAAGGACTCGAAGGAGTAGGCGAAGAACCTTCGGGATGGGAGGTTCGGCGGCGCATAGCGGTCTCCCTGGATGGAAGTCTCTAACGGGCCTTGAGCGCCGCCGGCCTTGACAACGAACACGGCTTGCAGTTGCTCAGCTGGCTATTTGAGTGCGTTCGGATGAAGCTGGGGTGTCGATCGGCGCATCACCTCGCCCTGGGCCGTTTCGGGGCCACGGGCTCGCGCTCGAAGTCCACCCGCGACGCCTTCGCGCCAGATCCTCGAAGGTACCGCTGTCGACGACGCTCCGGTGGAAGAAAAACTCGCGGGCGCCTTCGTCCGCTGCGATGAACCCAAAGCCGCGGTCGTACTGCGACGCTCTTGATCGTTCCGGTCATTTCGCTGGTAACGATGCCCAACCGTCGTTGAGATGAGATCGCAAGCATCGCCTTTGAAAACCTTCCAGCCGAGTAAGCATCAGATTGATTGCCCTTTTAACGAAAATGAAGAGTTCGTCCAGTCGCGCGATCATCCAGATGAAGGCGATCACGAAGGCGAGGGCGCCGATGCTGCCGGTCAGGCCCTGCGCGTACCCGGTCCACACCTCGATCAGGTGCTTGAGCTGCTCCATCAGCGTTTCCCTTCAAGCTCGGCAACGTGCTCCCGAAGGTAGCGCTCGACGCCGGCGATCACCTTTTCGACGATGTTCCACTGGGTCGCGACCAGGCGTCGGTCTTCACGGCCCAGGCGTTTCAGCCAGCCGGCAGTCAGGTCCGTCGCTGCGGGCATCGCGGGCGTCGGCCGAGCCGCTGGCAGGGCCGGAAGCGGCCGGTCAATCTTCGGCAGGAGCGATCCGGATGAGGGTAGGAGGAGTGGGGGCGGGGGGACGAGACCCGGCCGATGCGGTTGCACGGCGAGATGCAGGCCGACGCCGGTAAACGCCGCCAAAACGGTGACCTCGCTGCCGATCAGGATCGCCTTCCAGGGGGGTGCGGGCATCGGTGCGCCTCCGACAGGACCGTTTTCTATGACAGCGACATGATGCCACAGATTTGTATGTTTGTCAACACGAAACTACGAGACGCGCCTGAAAGACCGGCCCATGGGCGTCAGCGTTCGCTAAAGTGCCTGCTGTAAGGCCGCAGGCAGGGTCGGATATCGGAACTGGAAGCCGAGTAGCAGCGCCTTCTTTGGGGTGGCGCGCCGGCCGTGGAGGAGCAGTTGGGCCTGCTGCCCGAGGGCCAGGCCCAGCAGCGCGGCGGGCGTCGGCACGATCGACGGCCGGTGCATCGCCCGTCCGATCTCCAGCGCCACCGCCCGTTGCGGCCTGATGTCCGGGGCCACGGCGTTGAGGGGGCCCTGGACCGCCGGGTTGGCAAGCGCGAACCGGTAGAGATCAACCAGGTCCTCGACATGGATCCAGGTAAACCACTGCCGGCCGCTGCCGAGTGGGCCGCCGGCGAAGAGGCGAAAGGGGAGCACCATCAGGCGGAACGCGTGCGCCTCGCGCCCGAAGGCGAGCGCGGTGCGCACCAGGACGACGCGAACGCCGAGTGGCTCCGCCTGGCGCGCGGCGGCCTCCCACTGCACGCAGACCCGCGCGAGGAAGGAGGAGCCGGGCGCGCTGTCCTCGGCGACCACCTCGTCGCCTCGGTCACCGTAGTAATCGATGCCGGAGGCGCTGACGAGAACCGGCGGTCGGTCCGCGGCGGCCAACCCGGACAGTGCCGCCACGATCGCCCCGGTCGCCTCGAGCCGGCTGGACAGGATCTCGGCCATGCGGCGCTCGGTCCAGCGCCCCGAACCCAGGCTGGTACCGGCGAGGTTGATGACGCCGCCGGCCCCTCGAAGCTGATCGACCCAGGCGCCCTCTGCCGAGCGGGCGTCCCATTCCACGAAGCGCACACCGGCCTGCGGTAACGCCTTAGCCGGCGCGCGGCTGAGGGCGACGACGTCGTGGCCGTCCCTGACCAGGCTGGCCGAGAGGTGCCGGCCGACGAATCCGGTTCCACCGGCAATGATGACCCGCACTGCACCCCCTATGCTCGCTCGCGCGCGACGCACAAGCTATCAGGTCGGCAACCGAGATCTCGTCAGACCCTGAAGCCGCTGATTCGCCGCTGGTTTCGCGACTGTTCCAACCCCTGCGTCGCCTGCGCCAAAAGGCCGGCCCGGTCTTCTTTCCCGGCCTCGCTGAACCCCACCCCGGTGTTTACCGCCATGCGAACGATCTCGCCCGCCTTGCTCGCCGCAAATGGGTGCTCCTCCAGAGCGGAGCGAAGCTGATCGGCGAGGCGGACCGCGATCGACCGATCGCCTTCCGGGATCAGGAGGCAGAAGCGACCGTCCTGGACCCGAGCCACGGTGTTCACGCGCCGGGTCTTGGCCCGGATAACGGCGACGAACTCTCGAAGGATCCGTCCCAGCCCGGCTTCACCGTACTTGCCCCGCAGGACCTCGTAGCCGTCGATCTCGAAAAGCGCGATGGCGAGATTGTGGTTGAAACGCGAGGCACGGCTAATCTCCCGCTCGAGCATCTCGTCGAGGAACCGGCTGGTATAGGCGCCGGACTGGCTGTCGAGCAGCGCCGACTGCTCGGCCTGGATCAGCTTCCGCCCCATCACGATCGCGTAGAGCCCCTCCGCCAGCAAACTCGACAGGGCGGCCATCGGCTCCTCGAGGTCGTCGCGGGCGCGATCGTAGCCCACCACGATGGCGCCAAAGGTCGTGGCGCCGTCGTTGACCGGAATCGGCAGCCCGACCAGGCTCCCCACCGTCACGGCCTCATCGGTCAGGTATCGCGACCAGGCGCTCTTGCCGATGTCGGGGACGGTGACCGGCCGATCGGCGTGTTTGACCCACTCCGCGATCCCCTCGAGGAGGCGGCGCTTCGGTCCGATCAGCTGGTCGGGGTTCGGCTGGTCGTAGCCGGAGGCAAGGTCCGACCCGTTGTCGTCCATCAAGAGGACGAGCGCATAGTCGGCCCGGGTGAGGTAGATGACCGCCTCGACCAGGTGCTGGCAGAGCATCTGGGCGTTGGACTCGGCGATCTGGGATTGCAGCCGGCGGAGCGCGTGACTGACGCGCTCCTTGGCCTGCATCTCGGCCAACAGGTTGAGGCCGACGGCGACCAGTTCCCCGGCCCCGAGCAGCTTTTCCGGGTCCTGCTCCTGCACGGCGTCGGCCGCCTGGATCAGGTCGTCGGGGAAGACCTTGAGACGGAAGGCCAGCTCGGCAAGTACCTCAACCGAGTTCGGGGCGAATTTCACGGCCGGGCTGGCGACCGCGCCGATCTGCTCCAACTTCTCGTTGCGGATGGGCGCCACGAGGTGGCCGATGCCCGATTTGCAGACGGCGATGCTCTCCTCTCCTTTTTTGAGAAAGCCAGGGTCGAAGTAGAGGGGGCACGCCTTGCGCTCCTGGAGCAGGCGGCAGTAGCGCGGGTAGTCCTCGACCGGCGTGAGGGGGTGAGCATCCAGGTCGAAGACCTGCAATTTGAGGCTGGTGGACGCCTGGAACCGATCCACCATGCGCGTGAACTCGGCGCTGCCGATCAGCGGGGCAAGTTCTCCCTCGAGTGGTTGGTCCTCCATCTTCGGTTCCGGTGCCCGTTATGGCACGCTTGATCCTCGTCAGCAACAACGATGTAACAGCCCAAAACCTGTCGCCAGGGCCAGCCGTTTCCGTATTCAGGCCGAACTCAGCCCGCGGATGGCTGTCGAGGCCGGGTTGGAGGGGGTCGTCAGTAGACTTGGAGGGTGCTCTCCACCCGGCTGCTGACCAAGCGGTACGGGGCGCTGACGGCCGTCGAGGAGCTCGACCTGGAGGTCGCCGGGGGCGAGTTGTTCGGTTTCCTCGGCCCCAACGGGGCCGGCAAGACCACCACCATCAAGATGCTGGTGGGGCTGCTCCGGCCGACCTCGGGCACCGCCCGGGTGGCCGGCTACGACATCCTCGCCCAGCCGCAACAGGCCAAGGCCCGGATCGGCTACGTCCCGGACGCCGCCACGCTCTACGACAAGCTCAGCGCCCGGGAGTTCCTGGAATTCTCGGGCGATCTCTACCACGTGGAGCGGCGCCGGCGGGACCGCCGCATCGACGCCCTGCTAAACCTCTTCGGGCTGAGCGATCGAGACCACGATTTCCTTTCCGGTTTCTCGCGCGGGATGCGCCAGAAAGTCTCACTGGCCGCCGCGCTCTTGCATGACCCACAGGTGCTCTTCCTCGACGAACCGACGGTCGGCCTCGATCCGCAGAGCGCGAGACAGATGAAGGACATCCTGCAGGACGTCTGCCGCGAGGGCAAGACGGTCTTCGTCTCCACCCATATCCTCGAGATCGCGGAGCGCATGTGTACTCGCCTCGCCATCATCAACCGCGGCCGGCTGGTCGCCGTCGGAAGCCTCGACGAACTTCGCCGTCAGGCCGGCTCCGAGGGGCAAACGCTGGAGCAAATCTTCCTCGAGCTGACCGGCTCACCCGACGAGGACGTCAGCGCCGTCCTCCGCGGGCTCGAAGACTGATGCCGGACCTGGTGGGCGGGTGCCGACTCGGCCTGCTGCTCTGGCGGACCCAGCTGAAGATGTTCGTCAACCAGACCGTCAAGAGCGGGAAGCCGGGCCGGTTGATCGCGGTCGCGGCCGGCGCGCTCGTGCTGCTGCTCCTCTGGGGATGGGAGGGCACGGTGACCGCGCTCGCGATCGCCGCCTCCCACCGGGTCAGCTTCAACCTCGACCTTCCCCGCCTGTTCAGCCTCGCCTTCTTCGCCTATACCGGCATCCTCACCTTCTCCAGCCTGCTCTTCAGCCTCAACGCGCTGCTGCTGAATCCCGACCTCGATCTGCTCCTCACGTCGCCGCGGCGGGTGGAGAGCGTGCTGGCTGCCCGGATGGTGGTCCAATTCCTCCGCCTGCTGCTGCTGAGCCTGCTGTTCACCGCGCCGGCGTTGCTCGTGCTTGCGATCGCCAATCGCAACCCGATCATCCTGCTGGGCTTCGGCGGCATCTTCCTTCTCTATCCCGTGTTCCCGGTCGTGATCATCTCACTCGTCACGCTCTTCCTCGTCCGCTTCATTCCACCCGGGCGAGGCAAGGAGATCGTGACGGTGCTCAGCCTGGCGCTCGCGCTGGGCATCAACCTGCTGAACTTTCTGTTCAACCCCGCGCTGCGCGACCCCGGGCTGCGCGGGCGCCGCGGGACGGCTCCCTCGTTACCGGATCTGCCGCTCGCCACAGGTCCGTGGTTCCCGCCGGGATGGGCCGGGCGGAGTGCGGCGGCCATCATCAGCGGCGACTGGCTCGCGGCGGCCGGCTGGGGGCTCCTCCTGCTCGCCGTCTCGGTGGCTCTCTTTGCGATCGGCGCACGCCTGAGCGGCCGGCTCTACCTTGCCGGCTGGATCTCGGCAGTGCCGCCGCGTCGCCGCCGGGCCACGGTTGCCGCCTCGGCTCGCACCCAGCGCCGTCTCCCGTTCCTGGACCCGGTGATTTCCGCGATCGTGGTAAAGGACTGGCGGATGCGGACCCGCGACATCGCCCAGCTGGCTCGCTTCGCGATGCCGGTGATCTTTCTCTTCATCCTCTTTGGTTTCCGCTCGCCACGGTTGCTCAGCTCGGTTCAGTCGCTGGGACACGGGCCGGTGGCGGCGATGCTGGCGCTCGTGCCGTCCTGGGTGCTCCTGCTCTCGCTGAGCAGCGGGCTCGGGCTCACCGCCGTCAGCCTCGAGGGCAAGAGCATCTGGATCTATGCCGCGTCCCCCAACAGCATCCTGCGGATTCTGCAGGCCAAATGCTGGTCGACCGCGATCCCCACGGTCGCCGTCGTCGCTCTCGCCGCGGCGGTGACGGAAACCGTCGTCCATCCGGGCTGGTTGTGGGCGCTGACGGCCACCTCGCTTGTCGTCGTGCAGGCGACGGCGATCACGGCGCTGATGGTCGGGATCGGCGGCATCTTCGCGCGTTTCGATTGGACCGATGTCCGCCGGATGTTGCACCCGCTCGCGGGTCTGCTGGGGTTGGTCGGATTTTTCCTGGTGATCGGTGCCAGCGGGCTGCTGATGGCCGTCGCGATCGCGCTCGCGACCGCAACCGGCGTTCCGCTCGCCACCACCTGGCTGGCGGCGCTCGTCTTCTCCGCGGGTGGGGCCGTGGCCGCCGCGTCGCTTGGGCTCCTGATCAGCGCCGGCCGGCTCGGACGCCTAGAACTCGGCTAGCTCGTCCGCGGTCGCCACCGGCGTGGCCTCGACCGCCGCCAGCGGCCCGATGCGATGGTGATGCCGGCAGCGTGCCTCGTACCGACCGGCGCCGCCGATGACGACGAGGGGCGAGTCGGCAGAGGCAGGCACGCTGCCGTTAAGGCGCTGGGTGCGCGTCGCCTGGTGGGAGCCGCAGTCCGGGTACTGGCACGACGCCTGTAGCTTGGTAAGGCGGTCGGCATGGGCGCTGAGAAGAGGCATCGGCCCGAAGGGCCGGCTCAGGAAGTCGAGGTCGAGGCCGGCGACAATGACGTGCAGCCCGCGATCGGCGAGGGTGTTGGCCAGGGGAAGGATTTCCGCGCCGAAAAACTGCGCCTCGTCGATGCCCACGACCCGGGTATCGTCCCGCAGCTGCGCTTCGATCGCGGCGACGTCCGGGACGGCGATCGCCGGAAATCGCACCTCCCGGTGCGAGGCGACGGCCTCGATCGCATAGCGATCGTCGAGCGCCGGTTTGAAGGCCTGGATGGTCGCCCCCGCGTAGCGTTCCTGGTCGAGCCGCCGGATCATCTCCTGGGTCTTGCCGCTGAACATGCAGCCGCTGATCACGTCGAGGCTTCCGGACGGTTCGTCGAACCAGCCTTCCTGGAAGTCGGCGGCCCGGGCTTCGGCGCTATGATGCCGCCGGCAGACCGGCAAAAAGCGCTCGGGTCGATCCGTGGAGGCCTGGAACCGCTGCGTCCGGCTGGCGAGATTGCGGCAGCCGGGCGAGGCGCAGACCCCGTCGTCCAGCTTGACCGCCATGTCGGCGCAACAGATCAAGGCCGGCATCGGCCCCTGCGGCGCTCCACTGTAATCGAGCTCCCACCCGGACACCACGACGTCGACGCGATGCCGGGTGGCCAGCTCATCCGTGACCTCGATCAGGCTGGCGCCGTAACGCTGAGCATCGTCGATCGTCACCAGCTCGGTCTCCGGATCGAGCTGCTCCGGCAAGCGGCGGGCGTCTGGCGCCGCGGACAGCCGTTGCATCCGGCGGCCCTGGCGCTGCGCCCGCTCCGCCTCCGCCTCCAGCTTTTTCGTCTTGCCGGAGTGTGTCGGCCCGCAGTAGACCGTAAGCGAGCCGAGGCGACGGCGCGCACGGTCTTCCAGGTAGCCCTCGTGAATCATTGAATAATTATCGGTAATGGGCGACCACGGGACGCTGGACAAGCTGACCGACGCGGAGCTCGAGGGGCGGGTCAAAGCGATCATGGCCGAGATGGCGCCCCTGGAGGCGGCGCTCGGCCACCTCCGCGCCCAGATCCAGCAACTCGTCAGCGAGCAGAAGAAACGCGAGCGAGCGCAGCATCTGCGGACGAGGATGCAGGTCCGCACGACCCTCGCCCAGGGTCAGATGGCAACGCTGCAACAGGTGGCCGAAAGCGTGAACGATCTCGTCCCGCCGCAATCGCCGCTCTCGGCGTTGCGTTTCTTTAGGGACAGCGGGACCGAGATCGGCCTCGGCTACGCGACGGCACGCGAGCCGACAGCCTGGATGACGAACGGCGCCACCACCCTGGCCGTCCACTCGGTCGCCGAAATTCGCGCGCGCTTCCTCGATGGCTGGGATTTCGGCACGGCGGCCCACCCAGGCGTCCGCATCCACATCCCGAACACGAGGACGGAAAAAGTCGTGCCGGCCTCGGACGTTTTCGTCAGGCTGAGGGCAGACTGATCGACGCACCCAGCCGTCCCCCGACGGGCTGGTGGCCGGACAGGTGGACGAGCACGGTGTCGCCCGGCGGCTCGCCATCGAGCCTGACCTCGCCGGGCCGCACGGTCAGGCGATAGGCGCGACGGCCGCGGTCGTCCTCGAGCTCGACGGCGTGCGTCCCCGCCGGGCCAGGATAGACGTGAAAAACGAGCGGCTCCCAGGCCTGCTGGTCGGAGTAGAGGAGCGGGGGGCCCATCGGCAGGACCGCGCCCGCCCTGACGAACAGAGGCAGCCGGTCGAGCTCCGCCGCGTACTCGACCCAGCGGCCGCCGGCCAGGCGATCGTCGGTCCAGTAGTCGTACCAGTCGCCCGCGGGAAGGTACACGTCGCGCGTCCCGCGCGGCTTGAACATCGGCGCCACCAACAGGTCGGGCCCGAGCAGGTACTCATCGTCAACCTGGTGCGTGGTCCGGTCGCGAGGGTAGTCGTAGACGAGGGGGCGAGCCAGCGGCGGGCCGTTGCTGACCTTGCGCGCCGCACTATAGAGGTAGGGGAGGAGCTGGTAGCGAAGCTCCGCGTAGCGGCGGAAGATGGTCAGCGCGGGCTCCCCGTAAGCCCAGGGCTCGCGCGGCGCGGTGTGGCCGTGGGCGCGCGCGTGCGAGAACAGCAGGCCCATCTGTGACCAGCGCACGTAGAGCTCCGGGCTGGGCGGATCGGTCGGCGTCGGGATGCCGAAGAAGCCACCCATATCAAAGCTGCTGAAGGCCATGCCGGAGAGGATCCAGCTCAGGGCGCCGCGGAGGCTGGCGGCCATGTCTTCGAAGCTGCACCCCGGGTCGCCGCCCCACTGCACCGGGTAGCGTTGCGACCCGGCGTATCCGGAGCGTCCCCAGACCAGCCCATAGCCGTGGACCTCTTGCGTGACCTCGAAAACCGCTCGCTGGTAGAGCAGTGGGTAGAGGTTGTGGAGGTCCGTCGCCGGCGTTCCATCGTGGGCGACCGCGTCGGCCGGCATGTCCTCGGCGAAGTCAGTCTTCATCACAGCGACGCCTGACTGCAGCAGACTCCGGTTCTTCGCCTTGAACCAGTCGACCGCGGCCGGATTCGTGAAGTCGACCGCGGCGCTCGGCTTCGCGAACCCATGCACGAGCGCCGCCCCGCCTTGCGCGGTCTTGAGCAGGTAGCCCTTACTTAGGCCCTCGGCAAACATCGCCGAATCGAGCGGGACATAGGGGCTCTCCCAGAGGCTGAGCTTAAAGCCCATCGCCTTCAACTCGCCAATCATGCCCGCGGGGTCGGGGAACGCCGCCTCATCCCAGGTCAGATCGCCGTGATGCCCTTCGTGATAGCGCATCCAGTACGGATCGATGTGGATCACGTCGCAGGGCACCTGCTCCGCACGCAGGCGGTGGGCGACCGCCAGCACTTCATCGCGGTTGCGGTATCCCCAGCGGCTCATCCAGAGGCCGAAGGACCACGCGGGCGGCACGGCCGGGGCGCCCGTCAGCGCGTGGTACTCGGCGATCATGGCGGCCGGGTCGTCACCGAGGATGAGGTAGACGCGAAGGTGATCCGCGCGGGCGGTGACCTGCCAGGCAGCGACAGACGCCTGGCCGAGCTCGTAATAGAGCGCCGCGGTCATGTCGAAGAAGAGGCCAAACCCGTGCGTGCTCAGCAGCAGGGGACAATTCTTGTAGGCGCGATCGCTGCGGACGCCGAAGGCGTCGACCGTCCAGGAGGAAAATGCCTGGCCGCGCCGATTCAAGGAGCCGAAGTGCTCGCCGAGTCCGAAGAGCGCCTCGTCTTCCCGCAACCGGCCGGTGATCCAGCGCAGTCCCCTGGACGAGCCGGAGGGTGGGTGGTGGAAGTTGCCGCGGATGTCCCGGTCATTCGGCTCCTCGACGAAGCGCTCCATCCCGGCCGCGTCCGTGAGTCGCAGGCGGTAGGGGTCGCGGTCGATCGAAAGGACAGCCCCGGCGGTTGCGATCGACCAGCCGCGCCCGTCCTCGTTGACGGTGAACGGCACCGTGGAGGGCGCTGCCGTGATCAGCCGCGACGGCCGCTGCGCGCCCGGGCCGAAGTGCAGGCGCAGCACGCGGTCGGACACCACCTTGATGTCGATCGGCACGAGCCCCCCGCGATCATCCTCGGCGTCGACCCGGATGCCGGCGGTCCTGGACCGGACGCCTCGCACGCGGCGGATCGCGACCGGATCACGCGGCAGGAAATCCGTGGCCGGACGCGCCGGCAGCGCCAGCCGCGTTACCAGCCGCGCTGTATCCACTCGTCGAGGTGGGGCCGTTCGGCGCCGACCGTGGTCGGCTTACCATGGCCGGGCAGCACGCGGGTCTCGTCGGGCAGCGTGAAGAGCCTGGCGCGAATGCTGTCGATGATCGTCGGAAAGCTCGCCCCGGAGCCTTTCGTGTTGCCCGGACCGCCGGGAAAGAGCGTGTCCCCGCTGAAGAGATGGTCGTCGATCAAAAAGCACAGGCTGCCCCGCGTGTGGCCGGGCGTGTGCAGGGTCAGCAGCTCGTACTCGCCGAACCGGAATCGCTGGCCATCCTGGGCCCGAAGATCCGGCACGACCGGCATCATCGCAACGTCCCCGTCGTGGCAGGTGAAGCGCGCCCTGGTCTCAGCCCGGACTGGCTCCAGTGCCTGGACATGGTCTGGGTGCCCGTGCGTCGTGAGGATGTGGCTGAGCCGCAGGCCCTGGAGCTCGCGCATGATGCGCGGGGCGTCGTTCGCGGCATCGACGAGCAACGCCTCCTTCGCCCGCGGATCGCTGAGGATGTAGACGTTGTTGTCGTACGGACCGACGGAGAACGCCTGCAGCCGGAACACGACGACAGTTTACGATGCGTTTTGGTGACGACACGACGGCGAATCGGCATGCACATGCGGACCGGACGCGGCCTCGACAAGGCCGTCGAGATGATCAAGGCGTTGGAGTTGCAGTCCGTCCAGATTTTCACGGACAACCCGAGCGCCTGGCGTTCGGCACCGGTCGATCCGAAGGCGACCGCGGCATTCAGACGTTCGCTCGACGAGCTTGACGTCCGCCCGGCGATGACGCATGCGATGTACCTGATCAACCTCGCCGGACCCAACCCCGACTTCCAGAAGAAGTCTCGAAAAGCGCTGGCCGCGGAACTGGTGCGCGCCGAAGCCTATGGCTGCGCTTACGTCGTCACCCACGTGGGCAGTCACATGGGCGACGGCGCGCAGGCGGGGATCGACCGCGTCGTGGCCGCCCTTGACGAGGTCCTGACCACGACGGCGCAGAGCCCGACGATGTGCCTGCTCGAGACCTCGACCGGCGGCGGGGCGTATGTCGGCGCGAGGTTCGAAGACCTCGCCCAGATCCTGGGCCGCCTGCCGCAGCACACCGATCGGCTCGGCGTCGTTTTCGACACGGCGCATGTCTATGCCTCCGGCTACGATGTCGCCGGCGCCGAGGCGATGTCCCGGACGCTGGCCCAGATGACCGCGATCATCCCGGCGCAGCGGATCCGCGCCTGCCATTGCAACGACACCACCGTGGTGCTGGGCGGTAAGGCGGACCGCCACACCCACATCGGCCAGGGGAACGTCGGCCTCGAAGGGTTTCGCGCGCTGCTGACCTACGAGCCGTTCGCCCACTGTGCCTTCGTGCTCGAGACGCCGGGCGAGGAAATGCTCGAGGGCCTGGACAATCTGAACAGGCTCCGGGCCCTGGCGGCGTGAGCGCACGACCACGCGCGCTCCGAGCGGTCCTGTTCGACTACGGCCATACCCTGATCCATTTCGACGAGCGGCCGCACTCGTTGCTGCTCACGGCCTACGAGAAGGTGAACCGGCTCCTGGCGAGCACGCTGTCGCGAGAGGTCCCGGCGGCCGACGTCCTGATCGACCGGATCTCCAGGGTGGTGGACGACGAGATCCAGCGCGATTATGCCCTGGGACGTGAGGAAGAGGTCGAAATCGCGTCCCTCTACGACCAGGCCTTGCGGGCGCTTGGCCTCGAGCTCGACCCGGCGCTGATCGAGCAGGTGATGGAGATCGAGCAGGACGGCTGGCTCAACAGCGTCCACAAGGGCCCGGACGTGGTGGCAACGCTGGAGCGGCTCCGGGCGGCGGGCTTGCGCCTCGGCGTGGTATCGAACGCCGCCTACCGTCCCCAGTTGATGGTGCGCCAGATGGAGGCGCTTGGGCTGGCGAAATATTTCGGGGCCCTGACCTTCTCCTCCGCGGTGGGCGTCCGCAAACCGCACCCGGCGATCTACCAGGACGCCCTCAGCCGGCTCGGTGTTAGGGCGGACGAGAGCCTCTTCATCGGCGACCGGGTCAGGGAGGACGTCCGGGGCCCGAAGTCGCTGGGAATGCGTACGATCCTCTTGCGCGAGTGGCGGAAGGAGGAGGATCCCGGGGCGGCCGACTACGTCATCGACCGGCTGGGGGAGGTCCCGGCGATCGTCGACCGGTTGAAGCAGGGATCATCCGCGGCCGGTACCTATAATGGATAGACGTCGCCCGAGTGAGTCGCGGTCTGGGCAGGAGGTAGGGGCCGGGGTGGACTTCCGCGAGTATCTGAAGCGCAAGTGTCGCGAGCAGAACATTTCGCTGCACCGCCTCGCGGTTCGCTGTGATCTGAACCAGATCTACTTCTACCAGGCGGTCAACAAGAACAAGGAGAACCCGCCCCCCTGGGTGCTCCGTCGGGCCGCCCCGCATCTGGGCGTCACCTACATCGAGTTGTTGATCGCGGCCGGGCATCTCAACGAGGACGATCTCCGCGAGTATGCCGGGCGACCGCCGGACAAGGACGCGGTGCGGGAGCGGGAAAAAGTCTCCGTCTAGCCTGCTACGACGCGAGCGCGATCAAGCTAGACGCCGGTCGAGCCGCCGCCGCTGACGAACTTCGAGAAGTGGTAGGTCAGGTCCCAGCTGAACTTGCTGGTCGTCAGGTTGACCCGCATCTGGTGGATGTAGTTGTCACTCGGTGAGATCCAGACCTCGACCTGGATGCCGGCCGTCGACAACAGGGCCTGTTCCTCGGGCGTCAGTCCGCTGTTCGGGTCGCTCTTCAGGTCGTCGACGTACTTTCCGGGGTCGACGTTCAGCGAGAAGTGGTGGACGGTGATGTTGTCCATCGTGATGTCACCCAGGTCGTCCGAAGCGCGGAAGGCATGGACGAAGCTGAAGTTGTTCATCGGGTCCATGCCCGGAGCGACCTGGCCCTTCTGGTCGCTCGTGACGTCTTTCCAGGCCGGTCCCTGGGCAGGGTACTGGACGAAGTGGCGGCCCTTTTCGATCCGGTCGTTCTCCGTCACGATTGCATCCGCCTGGCCGGCGCGTCCGGGAACGACGAGTTGCATCGAGAGCGTCTCGTTGTGTGGATAGGTCAGGTCGCCCGTGCCCGTGATCTGTACCCCGGCGATGCCATTCAGAAGCAAGGTTCCACGCATCGACATGTGCAGGCTCTTTAGGTTGCGCATCGCATCCCCACTGCGACTGATGGCCGGCCCGGGATCGATCCTGTTGACCGTCGCCTGTTGCTGCGGGAGGATCGAATTGAGCGCGCCGCTCTGCCAGATGAGGAGACAGGACGCGATCGCGACGACGACTGTGATGATCCGACCCATTGCCACGCAACGTCAAGCCATTTGCGTCCTTGCGGCGCGGCCCGGAAAGGAGACGGGGCCCGCCGGAAGGAGGGGTTGGGGTGGATCCGATTCGATGGGACGGAATCAGAAGCGCCGGCGGGCCTAGCCAGCGCCCGCATCATATCGCCGTATCACCCGCGATACACAGCCTTTTCTCCCCTGTTACCGACCTGTTACGCGAGGCTGCAGGCCGAGCCGCGCATGAGCCGCTGGACGGCGCCATGGCGCCTGTAAGTCACGTGGCTAAGGGCGAGTGCAGGGCCCAGGAAGCACGGCTAACATGGGCAGCATGGGCGCGACCCGGGTCGTGATGCATGTGGATCTGGACGCGTTTTATGCCTCGGTCGAGCAGCTGCGCCGGCCCGAATTGCGCGGTAAGCCGGTGGTCGTGGGCGGGACTGGAGAGCAAGGCGAACGCGGCGTCGTCGCGGCCGCCTCCTACGAGGCGCGGCCCTTCGGCGTTCGGTCCGCGATGCCGCTCAGCCGCGCCCGGCGCCTTTGTCCGACGGCGATCTTCGTCCCCTGTGACTTCAAGGCCTACCGCGATGCATCGCGCTCGGTCTTCGACATCCTGGACCACTATGCCCCGATCATCGAGCCGATGTCGCTCGACGAGGCCTACCTGGACATCAGCGGCCAGGAGGCGTTGATGGGACCGCCTGCCAGAGTCGCGGCGCGGCTCCGCGATCAGGTCAAGCGCGAGTGCGGCCTCGACATCAGCATCGGGGTTGCCACTTCCAAGCTGGTGGCCAAAGTCGCCTCCGACCTGCGCAAGCCGCGTGGACTTGTGATCGTCCCGCCGAGTGAGGAGGCCGACTTCCTCAAGGGCCTCCCCTTGTCACGGCTGCCGGGGTGCGGCCCCGCGACCGTCGCCAAGCTGGCCCGGGTGGGGGTGCGAGCGATCGGCGACCTCGCCGCGCTCCCCGACCCCCTGCTCGGCGAGCTCTTCGGGCAGTACGGACGCCAGCTCGGTGCCCATGCCCGCGGCATCGATCCCAGCCCGGTGCTCCCGCCAGGTGACCCGAAGAGCATCTCGCGCGAGGTGACCTTCGATCGAGATTTGCGCGATCCGGGCCGGCTCCGCGAGATGGCCCTCGGCCTGCTGCAGGATGTTTCCCAGAGCCTGCGCGCACACGGCATGGCTGCCCGCACCGTCGTACTCAAGATCCGGTATCAACCGTTCGATACGCAGTCCCGACAGGCGACGCTGACGACCGCCTCCGATCGTGACGACGACCTGTCGAGGGCACTCACCGACCTGCTCGAGACGCAGCTCGACCGTAGCCGAGCCGTGCGGCTGATCGGGGCCGGTGTCAGCAACCTCGAAGCCTGCGCGACCCAGCTCAACCTGCTCGAGACGCATGCCTCGCGGAAGGCGCTCCTCGATGCGCAACTCGACAGCCTGCGGGCCCGCTTCGGCGATCGCGCGATCGCTCGGGGCATGGCGGCCCGGCCACATCAGAAGGATGTCCGGCGAGATGACCTCGACAGCCTTCGAGGAGGTCCTGCGTGAGCGCGGATCGCCTGACCCATATCGATCCAACCGGTGAAGCCCGGATGGTCGACATCTCCGCAAAGCCGATCACCGCACGAGAGGCGAGGGCAAGGGCCACGGTTCGGATGAGCGACCCGGCCCTGCGCGCCATCGTTGCCGGCAACCTCAAAAAGGGCGACGTCTTCGGCACCGCCCGCATCGCCGGCATCCAGGCGGCGAAGCGCTGCAGCGAGCTGATCCCGATGTGCCATCCGCTTGCGCTGACCTTTGTCGACGTCTCCTGCGTCGCCGATGAGGCAGTGCCGGGCGTCCGCATCGAGTCGACGGTGCGTTGCGAGGCCCGCACCGGCGCCGAGATGGAGGCGCTGACCGCGGCCGCCATCGCCGCCCTCACCGTCATCGACATGGCCAAGAGTGTCGACCGCTGGATGACGATCGAGGGCCTTGAGTTGGTCGAAAAGCAGGGAGGAAAGAGCGGCGCGCTGACCCGGCCGGACTAAGCTTTCAGCGCTTTCATCGCCGTGTCGTAGGCCTTCTGCATCGGGCCGAAGGTCTTGCTCTCGTAGTCGGCCGGGACGGACTCGGCCGGGCTGTTCATCGCCTTGAGCGACGCCTGGATCGTGTCATTGGCCTTCTTGATCGCCGCGGCGTCCTTGGCCTGCAGCGCCTGGATCAGAGCCTCGGTGCCGCTCAGGACATCGTTGAAGCTGCTCATCTGCTTGGCAATCGCGGGCGGAAGGCCGGCCGCATGATCGAGCGCCATGGCGGTCTCCATTTTTTGCTGGGCGTCGGGGTAGAGCGCGCCGGCGGCCACCAGGTCGTGTTTGCCCAGGGCGGCGGCCATCTTGCTGTAGTCGATCACGGCGTCGAGGTAGGGCAGCGCCACATTGACCTCGTTGACGGCCGCGGTCAGCGCCTGATCGGCGCCCCCGAGCGCGGCGAGCGCCGTGCTGAGTCGCTGCCGCTCGGCTGTGATGCTCGCTCCCTTTGACAGGGTAGCCCGCTGCAGCCATGACAGGTTCTGGTCGAGCGACCGGAGTCTGGCTTCATCGGCCTGGACGCTGGCGAGTCCGGCCGTCACGAGCTTGGCCTGCTTCTGGGTCGCAATCTTCTCCGCATTGGGATCGATCGACCCCGGGTTCGGACTGAAGAAGGCAGCGAACGCGGCGTCGACGGTGGCTTGATGAGTGACGGCCGTGTGTATCGCCTGCTGCGCCTGGCTCATCTGCCCGGTCGCGATCGGCGGCAGCACGCCGAAGATGGCGACCAGCAGGAGCGCGAGGCCGGCGACCAGGTAGAGGATGGGACGCTGGAGCCGAAGGACCTCCGCCGGGATCGCGAACGGCAACGCCACGGTGCGGCCGAGAAGCTGGACGCTCGAGCCGGCCGGCGTGGCCGGCGGCCCCTGGGACGGCCCGGGCGGGGCGTACTGACCGTATTGAGGCGCCTGTCCGTAGGGCGGGTTCTGCGGATAGGCGGCAGGTGGATAGCCCTGGGGATAGCCAGGCTGCCCGGCCGGTGGATATTGCCCGGGGGCGGGTTGGCCCTGGCCCTGCGGCGCATAGCCGCCGGGGGGCGCATAGCCTGGCGGCGCGTACCCGGGGGGCGCATAGCCCGGGGGCGGAAGCGGGTTTCGGCAGTTGGCACAGGCCTGCGCACCTGGCGGATTCCAGGTGATACCGCAGTAGGGACAGGGCGGCGATTGATAGGCCTGCATGCTGGCGCCTGCGCGCTACAGGTTCAACTGAGCCGGGACTGGATTCCCTTCGAGCTAGGGGCTGGACTGGAGCATCCGGCTCAGGTCCTCGGCATTGCGGACGGCGTAATCCGCATAACAGTTGTTCATCACGGCGTGGACCTCCTGTGACTCGGCGGCCATCGATCGAAGGCTGCGAACCCAGGGTTGAAGCTCCTCCTTCGGATAGAGGTAGCGGAACTTCTCCGCGGTGCTGATCCCCTTCTTCTCCCAGGTCTCGCGGTTGCGGCCGTGGAAGCGGATCATGGCCAGTGGGGCGGTTGTCGCCACCACCGGAGGCACGCTGGATGGAAAGCCCTGTGGCTCGTCGACCACGACGTAGCTGAAGCCATGGTCCTTGAGGAAGCGCAGCACGCGATCGCGGCGGACCTCCTTCATCCACGAGACCTGGCGGAACTCGATCGCGATCCTGAAATCCGGAATCCACTCGCGGAGGTCTTCCATGAAGCGATACGACGGGGGCGACGGGAGGAACCACTTCGGGAACTGGAAGAGGACCGCACCCAGCTTGCCTGCATCGTGCAGCGGTTGCAACCCTTCGCGGAACCGGTCCCAGACGTTCTCCTGGTCTTTGGGGGCGAGGTCTTTTAGATAGATGTTGGCCCTTGTCTCTGTGACCTTTTCACGAATTGCCTTGGGCAGGCGGGCGGGCGGGGTCGGATGCTGCGTCAGGAGCGCGAACGCCTTGGCGTGGAAGACGAAATCCCTGGGGGTTCGCTCGACCCAGAGCTGGGCCGTCTTCTCGTTGGGGATTGCGTAAAAGGTGCTGTCGACCTCCACCATCGGAAACGTCGAGGCGTAGAAGCGCAGGCGTTCCTCGGCGGTGGTTGACTCCGGCGGGTACCAGCCGCTCTTGACCAGGGTGGGTTCGGTCCAGCTCGAGATCCCGACCTTGATCTGTCCCACTCAGCTAGGCCGGTGGGCGGCCGGCGCGTCACCGACCTCGCCGCGAAGCGTGCGCACGCCATGCGGGAGCGCCTCCAGCACCGCCTCCAGACTGTCCGCCACGCCGCGCGGACTCCCCGGAAGTGCGAGGATGACCGTCCGCCCGACGACACCCGCGAGCGACCGGGACAGCATTGCGTGCGGCGTTTTCTTCAGGCCCGCGGCGCGCATCGCCTCGCCCATGCCCGGGATCAGATAGTCGAGGACCGGCTCGAGGGCCTGCGGCGTCACGTCATAGGGCCCCAACCCGGTCCCGCCGGTGAGGACGATCACATGCGGATCGACGGCTTTGATCCAGGCCGCAACCTGCGCGCGAATCTCGGCGACGTCATCGCCGACGATGGCGCGGGCGACGACTTCCGCCGGGAGCCGCGCCAGCATCTCGCTGACTTTCTCGCCACTTTCGTCGACGCGTTCGCCGCGCGACCCCTTGGTGCTGACGGTCAGGACACAGGCGCGAAATCCCATCGATCCAGTCTACGAATCGATGACCGACCGCGGGATGCGGTCTGCGTCGACTAGGCGTTCGCGCGGTAGGCGACAGACGTGGCGATCGTTTGGATGAAGTCCGAGACCGCCGATTGGATCTCCATCAGCTCGCGGTAGGCAAACACGACGCAGTGGTCGAACGGCGGAAAACGCACGATCGTCGAGGAGGGGGCTTCGTCGGCGTCATAGAGGATCAGCACCGGTCGCCCGCGCCCGGCCAGCCAGCCGGCTTCAAAGCCAACGCCGTTGCTGGGACCGGTCATTTCCACGCAGCCGGCGTCGGCCTCGAGCAACTCGCGCCGCATCATCTCGGCGACGAGTTCCGGCCGGTCGAGACCGGGCCGGTAGGAGGGGTCGGCGACCCGCTCGCAGAGGATGCCAACCCCGGACGCCGTCAGGGCACGGTGCGCGAGTTGGATCGCCTCCAGGCTTCGCGGCCCGAGCTGGCCGCTGACTGCACGACCGAGGTACACCTTCATGGCTTTGGCGGCTGCGGCGCGGGCTTGCGCTTCGGCTGCCAGAGGCCGATGACGAGCATCACCATGCCCAGCATCGGGTCGAAGGGCAGCACGATGCCGCCGAGCAGGGCGCTGATCCACCGTGGCCGGATGCGCCGACGCATGAGGGGATTATCCGCTTTCGACCGAGGGCGTGACGGCTTCAGTGACGGGTTTTTCCAACTCGTCCGGCTCATCGTCCGTCACTTCGTCGGCGTCCCCGCCGGCGGCCGCGGCCGGCCCGAAGGAGGCCGCCTCCCCTTCGCCGTCCCCCTTGCGCTTGCGCGCCGGGCGCTCGGCGGAAAGGGAGCGGACGTCCAGGCCCTGGCGAAGCAGATGGATGCTTTCCAGCGTGTTCAGCCGCTCGACCAGCCAGCCGACCCGATAGTGGACGGCAAACCAGGTCTCGTTCGGCGGCGGGTGCCGGTGCCGCCGTCGCCAGCGACCCACGGCCTCCTTGAACGTCGGTGCGAAACCGCCCTCCATACCGGAAACCAGCATAATCGCAACCGTGCGCCTGAGCGAGATCATGGCCCTCGCCAACCAGCTGGCGGGTTGCGATGCGACCCCACCGGACTCGCAGGTGTACGTCGACGGCGAGGTTCGTCGGGTCATGGTCGGTATCGATGTGGACGTCGGCGAGCTTTTCCTCGCCCGTGCGCTCGGGGTGGACGGCGTGATCGCCCACCATCCGGTCGGCTCGCGGGCCCGCCTGGGCATCCCCGCCGTCATCGAGCGACATGCATCGCAGATGGTGGCCGAGGGCATCAAGGCGCCGCTGGCTGAGCAACTGATGCTCGCCCGCAAGCAACCGATCGAGCGGGCCCTCCACAGCGCCAATTACGACCGCGTGGTCGACGCGGCCCGTTTGCTCCCCATGCCCCTGATGAACATCCACCTGGCCGCCGACATCCTCGCCCGGCGCTTCTTTATGGACTTCGTCCGGGCATCGACGCGAACCTCCGGCACCACGGTCGGTAATCTGGTAGCCGCGCTGGCCACGATCCCTGAAATGGCGGCCTCGCTGGTGAAGCCCGAAATCTGGCTCGGAGCCGCCTCGAACCAGGTAGGCCGGTGGATCGTCCAGATGGCCGCCGGCTTAAATGGCGGCGCTGGCATCTATCGCACGTATTATGAGCACGGCATTAACACGATCCTCGCGATGCACCTGGACGAGCGGGACCTGCGGGAGCTTGAGCAACTGCGGCGCCCGAATACAAACTTGATCATCACCGGTCACATGCCGAGTGACTCAGTCGGGATGAACCGGGTCGTCGACGCGCTCGGGCAACGGGGAATCGAAGTTATCGCCGGGTCCGGAGTTATACGGGCGTAGAACGCCTCAAGGAGAACGTCTTGGACGCAACACCACACGCGTACGGGAACGAAGCGGAGCGGCGCTATCATCTGCGCCGCCTGGACGACCTGCTGGAGGCCCTGGAGCGGCTCAACCTCGCGGAAGCCAAGGAGCTCCCCGGGCCGGTCCGTGAACGGATCGAAAAAGAGGGCATCCTGGTGGAACCGGGGGTCAGCTTCAGCCGTTTGATCGAACTCGTGTGGGCCCAGCAGGAGCAATACCTGATCGACCTGAAAACCGATCGCCGGAAGGGGTCGCGCCGTGTCGGCGACGGGGTCGTCGCCTCACACCGAGTGATCGACGCGTTCATCCTCGGCCGGCTGAACCTGGCCTCCAAGCGCAAGCGCCGCCTCGGCTAGAAAGCCCCGGGGTCGCCGTCAGGCCGCTTTGTAGCGGCCGAGCTCGGTTTCGAGCTGCTGGATGCGGAAGAGCAGCTGGTTGATGTAGCGTTCCCGCCCCATCATCCGGGTGTTTTGCGAAGCGGAGGCCTGCAGCTGTTCCTTGACGCGGTCGGCCCGACGGACGTTCTGAATTGCCACTGCCACCTGCTCCGCAAAGGCCTTCAGCTGGTCGAGGTCGGCCGGGCGCATCGGGTCAAGGGTGTCGCGGTAGACGTTGAGCACGCCGCACGTCTCATCAGCGGACGATTGCATGTCGGCCCGGGTCAGTAAAGCCGTCTCGTCGACCGGCTTCGGGTTCGCGGTCCGGCCGCACAGCACCGAGACCAGCACCTTGAGTCCCGCCCGTTCGACACTCTCCACGAGGGCGGGCGGCAGCATCTCCCGCATCGGCGAAACCCAGGGCTTGCCCGTCCGCATCACGTCGGCCGCCGCCGGCGCACCCCAGGCGATGCGTTGCTCGGCGATCGTTCCAGGCAACCCGTGACTGCCGAGGATCTCGAGCTCGAGGGTCCTGGGATTGCGGAGCGCGAGCAGGGCCGCCGAGCCGCCGCCGAGCTCGCGCGCGCTGGAGAGCGCGAACTCGACCACGGCCTTGATGTCGTCCGCCGCGGTCAGCTCGCGCGCCTTGCGGACGAGGGTAGTCAGCCGGTCTTCTCGCTGCTTGAGGAGATCGACGAGCCGCGCGTTGATCAGGGCGTTGGAGGCGTCCGTGGCGACGCGGGCCAGGTTGCGGAGGTCCAGGTCGGTGAAGGGGTCGCTGGCGGAGCGCGCCAGGGTCAGAACGCCAAGGCCTTCGTTGTCGGCCAGCAGCGGCACGGCGATGAAAGACCGGGGTTGGTGCTTGGGGTCAGAGGCCTTGAAGCGCGAGTCCGAGCGACTGTCGCGGACGAGGACCGGCTCTCGATGGGACAGGGCCCAGCCGGCAATGCCCTCGCCAACTTTGAAACGGGACATTTCGCTGACCGCGATCGGGCTGTTCCGGGCAGCCTCGACCTTCAGCTCCTCCTGGACTTCGTCAACCAGCGCGAGCGTCCCGCGCTCGAACTTGACCAGTTCTGAGGCGGCATCCAGGACGCTATCGAGCGCACCACGCCATTCGACCGAGGACGAAAGTCGCTGCGCCGCCTTGATGGTGGCCTGCGCGGTCGTGAGCGCCTGCTCCGCTTCGGCGAGCTGGGTCCGGGCAACGTCCCAGCGCGCGACCAGGGTCTCGTTCTCCAGCTGCAGGTGGGTGTGAGCGGCCTCGATTTCCGCCAGCCGTTCGATATCGGCTTTCATCCTGGCGACCTCGCTACGGAGGTCGGTGGCGCGTTGCCGTGCCTCGACAAGCTCGCCCTTGGCGGCCTCGTGCTCGTTGTTGAGCGCCGCGATCTCTGCATCGCGGGCGGCCAGCGTGGCGTGAGCCGTCGCGAGTTGCGCCATCAGGCGATCACGCTCGGCGTTCAGGTTCGAACGACTCTTCGTTACTTCCGCTAAACGAACCGTCAGGTCCTGGCGTTCGCGGTCAAGCGTCTCGTACGCCACCTGCAGGGTGGCGTACTTCTCCACGACAGCCTCGAGCTCGCGGATCCGGCCGGACAGGGCGGACGCGTCCGCGCGCAAGGCCACCATCTCCTTCAGCTGGGCAGCGGCGTGATCGCGCTGCCGGCCGACCTCGAGCTCTGCTTGCTCGAGCTGTTTCTGGTTGCGTTCGAGCACGCGCCCTTGCTGGCGATTCGCCTTGAGCAGCTCGGCAAGGTCCTGGCGGAGCCGGGCCTGGACGGCACGAGCCTCATCGAGCTGCGTCTGCGACGGCGCCACCGTCGCTTCCGGCAGGTTCGTCACCGAAACCTCCGGCGAGGGGCCGGGCGACGGCGTGTCCTGCCGCCGGGAGAACCAGCGAGGCACGACTAGTCCGCCATCGCCCGGTAGTCCTTACCGGCGTCAGGATTCGGGCTCGTCCCGTCGATCACCTGCAGGCCCGCCGCACCGAACACGTCCGTGGGAAAGTCCTCACCATTGGCTTTCAGCCGAGGCAGAAGCTTGGGGATGACGCCGGTCCAGCGGAAAGCGCCCAGGACGTTGCCGTCCTGGTCGATGCCGGTCTGGTCAAAGACGCAGATGTCCTGCAACTGGATCTGGTTGCCGCTGATGCCAGTGATCTCCGAGATGTGCGTGATCAAGCGCCGGCCGTCCCGGAGGCGGGCCTGCTGGACGAACAGGGTGATGCCGCCGACGATCTGTTCGCGGATCGCCTGGAACGGGAGGTCGGAGCCACCCATGATCACCATGGTTTCGATGCGGCCGACCGCATCCCGTGGGCTGTTGGCATGGACCGACGTCATGCTGCCGTCGTGGCCGGTGTTCATCGCCTGCAGCATGTCGAGCGTCTCCGCGGCACGGCACTCTCCAACGACGATCCGGTCCGGGCGCATTCGGAGGGCGTTGATCACGAGGTCGCGAATGGTGACGAGTCCTCGGCCTTCGACGTTGGCGCTGCGGGCCTCGAGCGTCACCAGGTTTCGCTGCCGCAACTGCAGCTCGGCGGTGTCCTCGACCGTGACGACCCGCTCCGTTTCGGGGATGAAGTTCGAGAGGACATTGAGCGTGGTCGTCTTGCCGGACCCCGTCCCGCCGCTCACCACCATGCTGATGCGGGAGCGCACGCAGGCTCGGATGAAGTCGGCCATTTCCTTGTTCAAGGTTCCGAAACCGATCAGGTCCTGAATCTTGAGCGGAACGCGAGAAAACTTTCGGATCGTGATGCTCGACCCCTGCACCGCCAGCGGCGGGATGACGATGTTCACGCGCGACCCGTCGGGGAGACGCGCATCGACCATCGGCGACGACTCGTCGACCCGCCGGCCGATCCGCGCCACGATCCGGTCGATGACCTTGCGAAGTTGGGTTTCGTTCTCGAATTCCAGCTGCGATTGCGTGATGCGGCCCCGGCGCTCGATGAAGATCGTTTTCGGACCGTTGACCATGATCTCGCTGACCTCGGGGTCGGAGAGCAGGCTCTCCAGCGGACCGAGTCCGAGCACGTCGTCGATGATCAGCTCGCACAGCTCGTCGCGGTCGAACTTGGTCAGCTTGAGCTTGGTCTCCTCGCAGTACTGGTCGACCAGCTCGCCGATCCGACGGAGGACGTCCTCGCGCTTGTGAGTCTCCGAGTTGAAGCCCAGCGAGGCGATCAGCTGCTCGTGAATGGTCTTCTTGATCCGTTCCAGGTTGGGGATCCGTGAGGTGATGGATGGCGCCTTGACGCCGAGCGGCAGCGGAGGCGTCGCGGGCGTCCCTTCGCCGCCGTTCTCCGGCTTCTCGGGCAGACGCCCCTTGTTCAGCTTGTCGACGAGTAGCATCCTGGCCTCCTGGAACTCGGGCGATAGAAGACTCGCCCGGCGCATCGAGGAGCGTAGCCTGCGCCGGCCCCCATCCCTATCCGCCGGCTGGCCGAACTTTGGGCCAAATGGCGGATACGCGGCGCAAGCCTCTCCGCAACTGAAACGTGGACCACGGGTGAAACCGGCACCCGCCCGGTCAGCTCGCCTTTCGCTGGGGGAACTCGTCCAACAACCCGTGCTGCGTCGCCCAGACCGCGGCCTGCGCCCGCGAACTGAGGTTGAGCTTGCTCAGGATGTTGGAGACGTGATGCTTGACTGTCTTGTCGGACAGGAAGAGGTCGGCGGCGATTTGCTTGTTGGTTTTCCCCTGGGCCGCAAGGCGGAGCACCCGCTTCTCTTGCTCGGACAGGGCCGCCTTGGCGACCTCATCGGTGCTGGCCGCCATCTTCCGAATCCGTTCCAGCACCTTGCGGGTGACTTCCGGGTCGAGGAGGGAACGACCCTCCGACACCGAGATGACGGCATCGATCAGGGCGGCCTTGTTGATTTCCTTCAGGAGATAGCCCGAGGCGCCGGCCATGATCGATTCGTACACCGCGTCCTCGTCGGCGAACGAGGTCAGCATGATGACGCGGCTGCCAAGGTTCCGGCCCAGGATCTCGCGGCAGGCTTCTATCCCGCTCCCACCCGGCATCCGCACGTCGAGCAGTACGACGTCCGGCCGGAGCAGCGCCGCCTGGTAGACCGCGTCCTGCGGTGAGCCGGCCTCGCCGACGACGCGAATCCGGGGGTCGGACTCGAGGATCGATCGAAGGCCGAGCCGGATCATCTCGTGGTCGTCCGCGATCAACAGGCGGACGGTTTGTTCAGTCATCGGCCATACGGGAAGTCCGCCTCCAGACGCGTGCCCCGCCCGGGGGCGCTGGCGAGCTGAACCCGCGCGCCGAGATCGCGCACCCGCTCCTCGATGTTGGCCAGGCCGCGACCGCGCTCGATTCCCGGCGCCGGTCGCTGCTCGGGCGTGAACCCCGCGCCATCGTCCTCGATGACGAGGCGGACACTCTCGGGGCCGAACTCCAGGGTCAAATTGGCGTTCGTCGCCCTGGCGTGCTTGTAGATGTTGGAGAGCGCTTCCTGGATGATCCGAAAGAGCGCAATCGAGATCTCGGGCGAAAGCTCCTGCCCGGCCGGCTCGCCGACCTGCGCCCTGACCGTGATGCCGGTGGCCTGCTGGAACTGGCGGCAGAGGTCGACCACCCACTGGCCGATCTCCTTCTCTTTCATGATGATCGGCCGCAGTTGATAGATGAAGGTACGCATCTCGCCCAGTACGTGGTTCGTCTGCTCGATCGCGCCGGTCAGCAAGGGTGTCACCGCAGTCGGGTCCGAAACCAGCAGGTCGCGCGCGTGCTCGAGGCGCAGCCCGAGCGCATAGACGTACTGGACCAGGCCGTCATGCATGTCGCGAGCGATGCGGTTGCGCTCGGCGACGATCGCCATCTCGTTTTGCTGGTCCTGGACCCGGCTTTGCAGCCGGAGGCGCTCGATGCCGAGCGCGACCTGGCGGCCGATCTCGTCGAGCAGTTCGAGCTCGGCGGGCGTAAGCCGTTCGGCGTCGCCGTATCCGAGCACCAGTCCCGCCACCAGGCGGTTCTGCCAGCGGATCGGCACGCCGGCGACCGCCGAGACCTCGGCGCCGGGCCACCAGGCCTGGAGGCCGGTCCGCTGGGCGGCTGTGGCCACGACCGGGGCCGCGGCGTCCTGCAGCACGAGCATCAGGCTGAGGTCCGAGACGGGGCGACCCGGGAGCGTCTCGAACGCGGCGCCAGCCGGGGACGCGGCATCAAAGGCCCCCTCGATGGTTCGGCCCTCTTCGTCGGGCAAGATGATGGCGGCGGCTGTGGCACGCATGGTGAAGGCCACCTCTTTAACGGCGGTTTGGAGCAATTCCGGCAGCGCCAACGCCTCGCTACACGCTTGCGCCGTGACCAGGAGGGCTTCGGCGCGCCGCCGCGAGCCTCGCTCGGTTTCGTACAGGCGGGCATGATCGATGGCAACCGCCGCCTGGCTCGCGATCGCCTCCACCAGTCGCTGGTGCTCAGGGCCAAACGGCTCCGCCGCATTGCGGACCAGGACCAGCGCTCCCAGAAGGGTGTCCTGGGCGCGAAGCGGCGCGGCCAGCACCGTCTTGGCGCGGCGCTCCGAACCGGTGGTCTTGTAACGAGCGTCCTTGGCGGAATCCGGGATCAGGGCCGTCTTGCCGTGCCGGACGACCCAACCAACGACGCCCTCTCCCACCTTGAAGGTCTTGACCTCCGCCAGGGAGACGGGGACGCCGAGCGCGGCCTTGACGTGGAGCTCGGTTCGGGAGTCATCCAGGAGGAAGATGGTGGCTGCGTCAAAGGCGACCAGCTCGTTCATCCGCTGGAGGATCTCCTTGAGCGTCCGGTCCAGGTCGAGGGAGGTGCTGAGCGCGGCGCTGACCTGGGTCAGCAGCCGGTAGGACGGGGCCGGCGTCGGCGTTCCGCCGGACAGCACGCGCAAACGGCCAGCGTCAAGCTTGCGCGCCCGTTCGGTCACTGCGTGAGTCTAGGTGCGGTCCGGCGGGTCACTGCCTACGAGTGGGTGACGATTTTGTGACGCGCCGGCGTTAACGAGTTCTTAGAACGCCTCGGTACACTTGCTCATCGTGAGGCGGCGCGTTGCGGTCCTCGTTGTCGCTTCCCTTCTGGTCGCGTGCGACCAGAGCCCCAAGCCAACCGGGTCCAACCCCGACGCGGCGCTGGACCTCATGTTCCACAACAAGTACGCGGCTGCGACCGCCCAACTCCGGAATTCGCTCAAGACCCACCCCCACGACGCGCGATTGCTGGCCGACTACGCGCTGGTCCTCAACTACCAGACCAAGCAGTCGCAAGCCCTCGAGCAGGCACTGGCAGCCCAGAAGCAGGCTCCGGGCGATGGCTACGTGGAGACGATCGTCACCCGAGTGCAGGACTGGAACAACAACCTGACGGCGGCCACGACCGCGGGGGCGGCGGCGGTCAAGACCTCGCCCGGCTCGGCGCTCGCACACGCCTTTTATGGCGAGGCCCTGGCGGACGTCGGCAACTACGCGGAGGCGCAGACCCAGCTGCAGAAGGCAGCGTCGCTCGCCAAGAAGGGAACGGACTACGACCGCGCCGAAGTCGAGCGCAACTGGGGCAACTATTACCGGGACAAAAAGGACTACCCGCAGGCACTGATCCATCTCAAGCTCGCCGCCGGCGCCCAGCCCGGCTGGGTGGAGCGCCTGCTCGAGCTGGCCCGCTTCTCGATCGCCCGCCAGGATCTACCCTCGGCGACGAGCTACCTGCAGCGGGCCGCCGGCCTGTCGCCAGAGGACGCCGGCCTTCGTGAACAGCTGGGCGACGTCGCCCTCTTCGCCCAGGACTACGCGGTGGCCAAGACGGCGTATCGGGCCGCGCTCCAGCTGCAGCCTCGCAATGCCGTTGACCTCAAGATTCTTGGACAGATTGCGGTGGCGCTGGACCATGATCCGAACGGTGCGGCGGCTGATGAGCGGGCCGCACTGGCAGCGCAACCTACCGACCAGGAGGCGGGCGCCTACCTCGTGGCGGTGCTGCGCTACCTGTCGAAGAACGAGACCGCCGCACTCGATGCCGCCCAGCACGCGGTTGCGCCCGCGGCGAGCCCCGCGCCGGCAACCACCTACGTCGATCTCGACAAAGCGGCCGCGGGACGCGAGGCGGTCGCGCTCGCGACCGCCAACCGATACCGGAAGTTGGCCGGCCTCCCTCCGGTAAACAGTTCGTCCGTCATCCACCAATCAGCCCTGGCGCACGCCTACTACACCTTTTTCAATGCCGCGAGTGCCAGCATTCGCGACCTCGGCATCCACAAGGAGCAGTCCGATGGCCAGGGCTACGTCGGCGACAACGTGCTGACGCGCGCGCAGCACTTCGGCTATCCCACCCGATCGATGGCCGAGGTGATCACGCACCGCAACGACCCGGCGGGAGCCGTCTCGGATTGGATCGACTCCGTGTACCACCGCTTCCCCATTCTTCGGGCCGACCTGCTGGAACTGGGCTATGGCGACGCCTACCTCGGCCCATTGACGGCCCAGGTGATGGACATGTCCTATCGCGAGACCTCCACCGGCCAGGTGATCCTCTATCCGGCGCCGAATCAGACGAATGTCCCGGTGGCGTTCAACGGCAATGAAATCCCCGATCCGGCTCCCAACGCCAGCTACCCGATCGGCTACCCGGTGACCGCGACATTCGATCGGAACGCCAGGGTCAGGATCAACAGCTTCCAGTTCCGCGGACCGTCGGGCGGTGATATCGCCGGGGTATCCCTGATGCCCGGCGACCCGGCCACGACGACCACGGAAAACTCCTTTGCCTTCCTCGCCAACAGCCCGCTGCAGCCAGGGACGACCTACAGCATGGCGATCACCGGCACGACCAACGGGGTTGCCTTCAGCCGGAGCTGGAAATTCACGACGCAGCTGGGCGCCAGCCCCACGCCCCAGGTCCAGCAGGCCGGTTCGCAACTCGAGAAGTAGCGCTGCCCGCGGCGATGCCGCTAGACTCGGAGCAACGGAGGTGGTGCGGCGCATGCGTGTATTTACGAGGCACGGCCAGGCGAGCGTAGTTGCGATCTTCGCGATCGTCGTGATCGTCTTGCTGCTCATCCTCGCGTACTACGGCTTTTTTGGCGGTGGCCATTGGTTCGGCACGGGAACCACCACGAACGTCAACGTTTCCGTGCAGCCAAGCGCCTCGAAGTAGCACGGCCAGGATGCTGGTGGCACAGCCTCAACGTCAATAAGTGACGTAGCGGCTCTATAATGCCCCGGTGATCGGGCCGGGCGCGGAGGGCGTCATGAACCCTCGCAAGATCGGGGCCCTCTTCTCCCACATCAGCGATGCCGTCGCGGTGCTCGACGGGAGCTGGCGGATTCGTCGCTGGAACCCCGCCGGCGAGCGATCCTTCGGATACGCGGAGGACCGGCTGCTCGGGCAGCCGTTCGCCAGCCTGTTCGCCGACGCGGACGCCTTCGCACGGACCCGTGCCGAGCTGGAGGACGGTGACTACGCGGGGGGCACGCTCCGCTCCCAGCTGGGCCGGTTGATCCCCGTGCGCTGTCGAACCATCCCGGTCGACGGGGACGGCGGCCTCGCCGACTGGCGCGCGATCCTGATCCAGGAGCAGCCCAACCCGCAGCTCGATGCCACCGGTCAGGCCCTGATCAGGCAGCTGCACCAACTGGCCGAGACCACGGCCGCGATCGTCGCCGAGGCCGATGTCCTTGCCGTGGCGCAGTCCTTGACCGACCTGGCCAAGGTCCTGGTCGCCGCGGACTTCTCTGCCATCGTCCTTGTCGAACCCGACGGAGAGGCGTACCGGGCCACCGGCTTCACCTACAACGCCCCCCGCGAGCTGTTTCCCCTCGATCGCTCCCACCCTGATCCCGTCGGGATCCTCGGCAAACCCCTGCAGACGCGCTCGATCGTCCGCATCGCCGACGTCCGTCAGTATCCTGGCTCGGTCGGGATCCCGGTCCATCACCCGCCGGTCGAGGCCTTCCTCGGCGTGCCGCTCTTCAGCAAGGGTGACGTCGTCGGCGAGCTGCTGGTTGCCAACCGGGTTGAACGGCCTGCTTTCACCGACCTAGAGGAAGCGCTCCTGGCACAGCTCGGCACGATCGCCGGGGCGTTGCTCGAAAACGCGCGTTTGCGAATCCAGGCGGGGGCGCACGCCGCCGAGATGGACCAGCTCAATGCCCGCCGCCGCGACGCGATGGCGGCGATCGCGCACGACCTCCGGACGCCGGCAGCCGCGGTGCGCGGCTTTGCCCAGCTGGCCGCCGACTCCCGGCTCCCCGAGGAGAAGCGACTGACGATGCTGGAACGCCTCGGCGCGCAGGCCGACGTGCTCAGCAGGCTGGTCGACGACCTCAGCACGGCGGCGCGCCTCGACACGGAGAACTTCGCCGTCCGGCTGGAAACCGTCGATGTGGGCCAGCTCATTGCCGAAGTCCAGTCGGATTACCGGCTGCGCTACAGCGACCGCGTCTTCGACGTCTCCGCAGCCGGGCCGGGGCGGGCACTGGCCGACCGACAGCGCCTCCGGCAGGTCCTGACCAACTTGATCGACAACGCCATCAAATACTCGGCCGCCACCGCGCCTCTGCGAATCGAGGTGGAGACGACGGAGGATAAGCTCTTTATCACGGTGGTGGACCGCGGGCAGGGGATCCCGGCCGCTGACGTCCAGCGCATCTTCGAGCCCTTCTACCGCAGCCAGTCCGTGGGGCCGGTGGCGGGGATGGGCCTGGGCCTCACGATCGTCTCGGGGTTGATGCGCGCGATGGGCGGTGAGGTTACGCTGCAGAGCACCGGCAGCCATGGGTCGCGCTTTCGCCTCAGTCTGAAGCGCGTCACCACCTGACCCTTCGCAACTAGCTCGACAGCGCAAAGGACGCCGCCTGGTCGTCGGAGGAGTCCTTCCCCGCCTCGAAGATGCTCCAGCGCAGTGCCAGCGAGCCGCCCACCGCGGCGAGCGACGCGACGGTGGCGAGCGCCCGAGATCGGCGGCCTGGCCGGCGGCCGGCCAGCCGATGCAGCAGGAGCGGCAGCGCCATGCCAGCAGCAACCGCGCCGAGCCAGAAGGGCGCCGCCAACCGCCGCGAGGTCAGGGCACGGGCCGCACCACCGGACTGGGCCACGTATCCCGCCAGCAACCCCAGCTCGGCGGCCGAGGCGGCCGTCTCGACCAGGCCAAGCCGATAGAGCGTCGCCCCTGAACCGCCGCGGCAAGCCGCAACGAGGCTGAGCGATGCCGACCCGCTGGAGAAGGCGGACGCGGTAAAGAGCCCGCCGAGCAATTTGCTCCTCGCCCAGAGTGGAACGTTCGTGGCGGCCAGCAGCACGCCCGTGTATCCGGCCAGCACGAGGCCGAGCATGCTGCCGGCGAGCTCGACAAGTGGTCGCGGCACGAGCGTCACCAGGCCCTGCGCCAGGGACGGGAGCCGGCCCTCGTCCGCGGCCCGGACGCCGGCTCGGATCAGCGCCACGGGGGTGAGGGCGGCGAGCGTCCAGGCGCCGAGGTTCATCGGCGAGAGCGGCTTGAAGACGCGCAGCATGTGATGGAAGCGATCCGGGCGGCCCAGGTCCTTGATCAACAAGGGCGTGCATGGAAGCAGCGCGGCGGCGGCCAGGTAAAAGCCGTCGGCGGTGCTGCGGGCGTCGTCGCGCGAGCCGAATCGCTGCACCAGCGAGGTGATGATAAAGGCGCCGCTGCCGATGCCGCCCAGCCAGAAATAGACCGGCACTTCCCACGTCCATACCGGACGCTTGACGACCGGATAGTCGTAGTAGCCCTGCCGCGAGACGGGAGTGGTCACCGCGATCCGCGGCCGAACACGAGCGCCGAGAGGAGCGCGAGGCCGACGCCCACGGCGGCACTCCAGCCGTAGCGTTCCGCCAGCGTCGTGCGCGGCAGTCGGGGGACCTCCGGGAGGTTGTAAGCCGCCGGCTCGTCGAGCAGGAGGAAGAACGCGTGCAGCGGCCCGACCTCGGCCGCCTCCTTGCCCTCCGGCATTCCGTAAAGCCGCGCGGTCGTCTCGCCTCTCGCCTGCAGCTCGCCCAACCGCGCCCGGGCGCGCGCCTGCAACTCCGCGACGTCGCCGAACTGGATCGACGCCGTCGGACAGGACTTGGCGCACGCCGGCGTCATGTCGTCCTTGAGGCGGTCGTAGCAGAGCGTGCATTTGTGCGCCGTGCCGGCCTCGAACTGACCACCCTTCGGCGCGCGATCGATCACGCCGAAAGGACAGGCCGGGACGCAGAAACCGCAGCCGTTACAGATGTCCTGCTGGACATAGACGGTGCCGAACTCGGTTCGCACGAGTGAACCGGTGGGGCATGCTTCCAGGCAGGCGGCATTGGCGCAGTGCTTGCAAACGTCGGACATCATCAGCCAGCGCTGGTCCTGGCGGCTGCCGTTCGCCTTTGCCTGCTCCACGAATTGCACGTGCCGCCAGGTGGTGGCACCGAGCGCGCCGGTGTTGTCATAGCTGTTGCCGCTCAGCTCGAACCCGTCCGCCGGCAACTGGTTCCACTGCTTGCATGCCACCTCGCAGGCCTTGCAGCCGATGCACAGGCTGGTGTCGGTGAAGAAGCCCTTGGCCGCTCGGAGCGCGGGCGGCTCCTCGAGATTCATCAGCTTCCGGTATCGATCGATCACCTGAGCCGGCCCTTTCGAATATTGCAAGTGAACGCCTTGTCCTCCTGGATGTAGACATTCGGTTCCTCGGAAAGCGGAACAAGGTCGTTCGCGATCGCCCCGGTCACGAGGCCCTTGTACGCCCAGTGGATGGGCAGGCCAACCTGGTGCACCACGGCCCCATCAAGCCTGAGCGGACGCATCCGTTTGGTGACGAGCGCGCGGCATTCGATTTCGGCACGCGCCGACGATACAACGATCCAGTCCGTGTTGTGGACGCCCTTCTCGGCGGCGAGCTCCGGGCTGATTTCGGCAAACATCTCCGGCATCAACTCCGCGAGCCATCCGCTCCAACGCGACATCACCCCGGCGAGGTAGTGCTCGGTCACTCGATAGGTGGTCGCGACATACGGAAACCGGGCATCGCCCGGAGCGTTCAGCCGATTGTCAGCGCGTGGCATCCGGTTCGCCATCGGATTGCTCTGTTGCCGGTAAAGTGGATTTTTCACCGGTGACTCGAGCGGCTCGTAGTGGGTCGGCAGCGGCCCATCCTTCAAGCCACTTGGGGCAAACAGCCAGGCGCGCCCATCCGGCTTCAGTCCGAAGGGATCGGAGCCGGAATGCAGGTCGACGCCGTGGCCCTGCACCTTCGCCGGCGTGTCCGGCGCCTTGGTCGCGGGAAAGTCCGGGACATCGGGGCCGGTCCACTCGCCTGCCGCGGCGTCCCACCAGATGTATTTCTTGCGCTCGGACCAGGGCTTGCCGGCAGGGTCCGCCGAGGCGCGGTTGTACAACATGCGTCGATTGGCCGGCCACGCGAAACCCCACTCGGGACTCACATAGTTGTTTTTGCTTGCGGTCCGGCGGCGCGCCATGTTGCCGCCCGGCGCGGGGTAGACGCCGCAGTAGATCCAGACACCGCAGGCCGTCGACCCGTCATCCTTGAGATGCTCGAAGTCAGCAAGCTGCTTGCCGTCGGCGACGGCATGACCATTGATCTCCATCAGCACCTTGTCCGCGGAGGGCTCGTCCTTGACGCTCCATTGCGGATCCGGTCGCTGCGGCAGGTAATCCCAGGTGAGGTTTAGCAGGCCCTGGTCGCGCGCCTGCTTCGAATCTCGGTACAGCTCACGGAGACGGCGGCCGAGGTGGTAGACGAACCACAAATCCGAGCGGGCATCTCCGGGCGGATCGACCGCCTTGTCGTGCCACTGCAGCAGCCGCTGCGTGTTCGTGAAGGTGCCGTCTTTCTCCGCAGGCGGGCAGGTCGGGATCAGAAAGACCTCCGTCTTGATATCGGCCGGGTTCGGCTTTTCCGGTCCGCCATACCAGACGGCGGCGGTTTCGGTTTCATAGAGGTCGATCGTCACCAGCCAATCCAGTTGCCGGAGCGCCTTCCGCTGCAGCCGGGCATTGGGACTGCCGGCCGCTGGATTCTGGCCGAAGACGATGAACCCCTTGACCTTGCCGTCGGCCATCTCGGCCGCCGTGGTGATGTGCGAGTGATCCCCGGTGATCTTCGGGACCCACTGGTACCCAAATTCGTTGTCCGGTCGGGCCGCCTCTCCGTACCAGGCCCTGAGCAAGGAGACCATGAACCTGGGCAGGTTGGCCCAGTACCCGGCATTGACGGTCGCACCCTCGAGATACCCCGCGAGCGTGTCGTCACGTTTGAAGGCGGCCGGTTGTGGCAGGTAGCCGGGCAGGAGGTCGAAGAGGGTCGGCACGTCCGTGGACCCCTGGATCGAGGCATGGCCGCGCAGCGCCATGATGCCGCCTCCGGGCCGACCGATGTTTCCAAGCAGCAGCTGGAGAATTCCGGCGGCACGGATGATCTGTGGGCCGAAGCTCTGCTGCGTCCAGCCGACTGCGTAGCAGATCGCGGAGGTGCGGTCGCGGCCTGAGTTCTTGACCAGGGTTTCGGCAACCTGAAGGAAGAGCGCCTGCGGTGTGCCGCAGATGCGCTCAACCATCTCCGGTGTGTAGCGCGCGTAGTGACGCTTGAGAATCTGGAACACGCAGCGGGGATGCTGTAGCGTCTCGTCGCGATACGGTTGGTGCTTGGCGGGGCTCGTCCCCTCCTGGCCATGGCCGGAATGGGACGCCGCATCTTCCTTTGCCTCGGTCGGCGGTCCGTCATATGTCCAGGTTGCGTTGTCGTAGCGCTTGTGCTCCGGGTCGAAACCGGAAAAGAGCCCGTTGCCGTCCTCGGAATCGATGTAGCCCTCATTGATGATGGAGGACGCGTTCGTGTAGGCGAGCACGTATTCCTTGAACCATCCCTCGTGGCCGATCACGTAGTTGATCAGTCCTCCGAGGAAGGCGATATCACTGCCGGCGCGGATCGGAACGTAAAGGTTCGCCGAGGCGGAGGTCCGGCTGAAGTGAGGATCGACGTGGATCACAGTGGCGCCACGTTCCTTCGCCTTCATCGTCCAGCGGAAGCCGACGGGATGGGCCTCGGCCATATTCGACCCCATGATCAGGATGGCGTCCGCGTTAGCCAGGTCCTGTTGAAAGGTGGTCGCGCCACCTCGCCCGAAGCTTGTCCCCAGACCGGGGACGGTTGCGCTGTGTCATATTCGGGCCTGGTTTTCGATCGACACGACGCCCAGACCGCCGCCGAAGAGCTTTTTGATCAGGTAGTTCTCTTCGTTGTCCATGGTTGCGCCGCCCAGGGTGGCAATCGCTGTGGTGTGATTGACGAGCTTCCCATCTTCGGTCCGCTCGACGAACGTGTCGTCGCGGGTCTTCTTGATCAATTGGGCGATGCGGTCCATCGCCCAATCGAGCGGGCGCTCCTCCCAACGATCGGAATAGGGCGCTCGATAGCGCACGGTCTGGACTCGGTTTGGATTGACGACGTACTGGTAGGTGGACGCGCCCTTGGGGCAGAGCGTCCCTTCGTTGATCGGGGACTCCGGATTCCCCTCGATGTCGATGATCTTGTCGTCCTTGACATAGATCAGCTGGCTGCACCCGACGGCACAGTAGGGGCAGACCGAGGTGACCACCCGATCGGCGGTCCGCGTGCGCGGCGCCTTTTGGACCGATTCGCGAGAGGCAGGCTGTGGGCTGATCCCGAGCCGGATGATCGGCCCCAACCTCGATTCAGGTTCCCGGATGGCTTCACCCTCCCGCTGGCGGCTGGCTCCGTGATGCAGCATAGAGAGGCGAGGGCGAGGAGCGCAAATTGTCAACCTGTAACCCGGATCGGTACCTATCGTTGTGATCAAGCGATCGCTTGTCGTCCTGCTCGCCGGCCTGGCCCTGGCCGGGACCCTGGCCGCGTGCGGAGGTGGGTCGGACTCCGGCGGCTCGACCACCGCGAGCAGCTCCCGACCGGCTTACTAGCAGGAAGCAAGCCCCACCAGCGGCGGCCGTTGTATTGACGACGGCTCTCAGCCGCGTCTCAGCCTATTTTTACGGGCCGCCCCTACGCTCAGAACCATGGACGACACAACCCTGACGCCGTCGCCCACCGCACGGCGGCCGATCTGGCACCGGCCAGTGTCACGCCGCGCGGTGCTGGCGGCGAGCGCCACTGGGGCGGCGGCAGTCGGCGTCGCGGCTCTCTGGCGCGGTGGTGACCTCAACGCCGTCCTGAAGCAGGTCCGTGACCTGACACATCCCTACCCCGGGGCGCTGAAAAGCGAGCGCGTCCGCACCGCCCACCTGCTGCGGCGCGCAGGCTTTGGCGCCACAACCGCCGACCTGAATGCCTACGCGAAACTGGGGACGGCCGCCACCACGGAGGCCCTCCTCAACTACCAGCAGACATCGAACGCGAGCCTCGAGACCGCCCTGCCGGCCCTCGACCTGGCCGCGGCAAACGGGCCGAGCGCCACGTCCATCCAGGCCTGGTGGCTGCAACGGATGGTCCAAACCGCCCGGCCGCTGGAGGAGAAGATGACGCTCTTCTGGCACGGGCTCCTGACCAGCGGGCTCGACAAATCGGGGACGGCGCAGATGCTGACGCAGAACGAGCTCTACCGCTCGAAGGCGCTGGGGAACTTTGATGATCTGTTGAAGGCCGTGTCCCGGGATCCGGCGATGATGGTCTACCTCGACACGGAGACGAACCGGAAGGGCAAGCCGAATGAGAACTACGCCCGTGAGCTGATGGAGCTGTTCACGACCGGCATCGGGCACTACACCGAGACCGATGTTCGTGAATCCGCCCGGGCTTTCACCGGATGGACGTTGAGCAAGGCAAAGCAGAACAGGTATGCGACCGACTCGCAGTTCGTCGCCCGGCTCCACGACGCGGTCCCAAAGACGTTCATGGGTAAGACCGGCAACTTCACCGGCGACGACATCGTCGACATGCTCGTGCCGTTGCGGGCAACCGCCGAGCGCCTCTCCAGTCGCCTCTTCAGCTTCTTCGCCTACCCCAACCCTGAGGCCGATGTGGTTCACCACCTGGCGGATGTCTTCCAGGCGAAGCGATACAACGTCGGAGCCGTCGTGAAGGAGATCTTCGCGATGGACGCCTTCTACTCGGACAGGGCGTACCGGGCCCTGATCAAGAGCCCGGCGGAGCTCGTCGCCCAGACGCTTAAGGCAACCACCGCCGACCAGAAGGGGTATACGGCGGCCGCCGGGGCCATGGCGGCCATGGGCCAGGTTCTCTTTTATCCACCCAACGTCGCTGGCTGGCCGGCCGGCACATCATGGATCAACAGCTCGACGCTGCTCAACCGGATCAACTTCACGAACGCCGCCGCGGCCCGCGTGAGGTCCGTGGTCCAGGCGCAATCCCTCGATGCCCTGCTGGATTCGCTGGTGGACGCGAATGTCGCGCCGGGCACCCGCGACCAGTTGCAGGCATTTGCCATCGCGCATCCGGACGACCATGCCGGGCTGCTGTTCATGGTGCTCGCGACGCCGGAATTCCAGTTGAGCTGAATGGAGATGAACCCCAATGTTTAGCCGCCGCGAGCTCCTCAAACAGGGCTTATTGCCGGTCTTCGCCGGCTCCGCCGTGCCAACGATCTTCGCCAACGGGGTCGCCGCGGCGGCCGCCGACTCGCCAAGCGCGGCTCCTCGCGATCGCGTGCTCGTTCTCGTACAACTCGCGGGCGGTAACGACGGGCTGAACACGCTCATCCCCTATCAGGACGGCGCCTACCACGACGCGAGGCCGACGCTCCGGCAGGACAAGGGCGTCCTGACCCTCAACCCGCAGCTCGGCCTGCATCCCAACCTCAAGGGCCTCAAGGCGAGCTGGGACGCGGGGCAACTCGCGATCGTGCAGGGCGTTGGCTACCCGACACCGAACCTCTCGCATTTCGCGTCGATGTCGATCTGGGAGACCGCCAGCGTAAAGGGCGGTTTCAGCGACGGATGGCTGGGTCGCTACCTCAATTACCTCGACCAGGTTGGCGAGAATCCGAATCATGCGCTCGAGGGTGTCAGCGCCGGGTCCCTGGTTGCTCCCGAACTGCGCTCCAAGACTCCGGTCCTCGCGCTTCAATCCCTCAACAACTTCCGGATTCAGCCGGTTAACGAGCACGGAACTCAGGTTGACGTTGAAAACCCATTGATGAAGTTCTACGGCGCTTTCAAGAGCGTTGCTCCCGCGCCGTACGGCGCCCTCTTCGACACCACGTTGCAAGAAGCACTAAAGACGTCGCACGCGCTGCGAGCCACCGATGCGACCTATCAGCCGAAGGCTACGTACCCGATGAAGAGCCCGATTGCCAGCTCGCTGAAACTGGTTGCTGAAACGATCGTCTCAGGGCTCGGCGTCCGGGTGGCGCATGTCACGCTCGGCGGCTTTGACAACCACGCGCGTGAGAAACCGGTGCACGACAAGCTCCTGCTCGACCTCGACCTGGCGCTGGCGGCATTTATGCAGGACCTCAAGGGCCACGGATTCGGTGACAAGGTGCTGGTGATGACCTGGTCTGAGTTCGGTCGTCGCGTCCACGAGAACGGCAGCGCCGGGACCGACCATGGCACGGCCGCCCCGATGTTCCTCCTCGGCGCGCCGGTGAAGGGCGGCCTCTACGGTGAGCAGCCGAGCCTGGCCACGCTCGACCACGGCAACCTGAAGTTCACCACCGACTTCCGGTCCGTCTACGCCTCGGTGCTGCAGAACTACCTGGGGGCACCGGCTTCAGATTTGCTGGGCGGAAACTTCGAGCTCCTGCCACTGCTAAAGGCCTGAGCCGGCACCCCGATCGCTGCCGAATCGATATTGTAGAAAGCGATGCGATGAGCGAGTCCACGAACATGACGGTGCGTGAGCGCCTTCAGGCACTGGTCGGCGAGTGGACCCTGGAGGCCGTACCTCCGGGCGGCCCGCCGTGGCCGGGCGGAGGGCGGGTCACCTTCGAATGGTTCGAGGGCGCTCCACTCTTGATCGAGCGCTCGCACGTCGAGCTTCCCGAGGCTCCTGACGGAATCGCTGTGATTGGCTGTGACGGGATGAACGGCGTTTACTACCAGCTCTACACCGACGAGCGAGACGTCCAGCGCATCTACGAGATGAGCTTGGACGCCGGACTGTGGAAACTCTGGCGAAACGGTGCGCCGTTCTCTCAGCGATTCACTGGCAGGTTCTCCGATGACGGCAAGACGATCACCGGTCGCTGGGAGATAGCCGAAGACGGCAAGACCTGGAAGACCGACTTCGACCTGATCTACACGAAGCTCGAGTAAAATTCGGCGCCTGAGCCAAGGATGGGCTGAGTGATCCCCGGAGGGGACGATGGAGCGATCCCGAGGCCTTCGGGCGCTCACTCGATAAGCTTCGGACCCTCCAGCCGGCCTCGGTGCATTCCTGTCACGACAAACGGACCCGGCATCAACCCCGAGTTCAGGTTTAACAGGTATCGTGTAGTGGGTAACAATGAAGCACTTCACTATGCAGAACCCCCAAACCGGATCTCACCTCGACTTCGGAAGCCACCTCTGCACCGGCCCGGACGGCCGGCTCTTCGACCGCCGGGTCCGCGAAATGCTCGCCAAGGACCCGGTCGGCCAGTCCAATAGCGAGGCGGCAGAGGCGGTCGCCGCCCTGCGGATGGCCGGCAAGGCGATGCGCCATCAGATGGGCCGCTTTGCCGAACGCCACGGCCTGAGCGAGGGACGGCTCTTCGTTCTCTTCCAGCTCGGCCGTGCCCCGCAGCACCAGCTACCGCTTGGCGAGATCGCCGAGCACCTGGACGTCAGCCCGCGCAACGTCACGGGATTGATCGACCACCTGGAGAAGGACGGCCTCGTCGAGCGCGTGCCCGACAGCGCCGACCGGCGATCGATCCAGGCCCGCCTGACCGCGAATGGCCTGAAGACCGTCGAAGACCTCTGGCAGCAGGCCCGCGATGGCCAGGTTGCGATGGTTGCCGACTTCTCGTCCGAAGAATTGGCGCAGTTGCGCCACCTTTCGTTACGCCTCGTCGAAAAATTGACCGGCGGCAAGCCTGCCGCCGCGCAGGGGAGCAAGCTATGAGCGCATCGGTATCGGAACAGTACGAGCAGGCCCAGCAGGAGCTGGATCAGGCGGAGGTGATCAAGCGTCACATCGCCAGGAACCCGGGCCAATATCCGCCCGGCGAACGCGCTGCCGCCCTCAAGCGGGTCGATGACCTGCGCGAACAGCTGCAATCGCTTCAGCTGAAGCTCGAGGCGACCAACCGTCCCCAGCCGAATGGCCACGCTGCGGCCCCGGTCGAGCGCCGGAGCCTGGGCGAAGGCCTGAGCCGAGGACGCCTGATCATCGTGACGATCGGCACGATGCTGGCGCTGCTGCTGGCCGCCCTCGACCAAACGATCGTCGGGACGGCGATGCCCAGGATCGTCGCGGATCTGAACGGCCTTGCGTACTACACGCCGGTGACCACCGTCTACCTGGTCGCCTCGACCGTTATGGTGCCGATCGCGGGCAAGCTGGGCGACCTTTTCGGGCGCAAGCCGTTCCTGCTCACCGGAATGATCGGTTTCGTCGGCGCCTCGGCTCTTTGTGGCCTGTCGCAAAACATGCTCGAGCTGGTCGCCTTCCGAGGCATCCAGGGTATCTTCGGCGGCATCCTCTTCGCCACCGTGTTCACCGTCATCGGCGACCTTTACCCCCCGGCAGTTCGCGCCCGGGTCCAGGGTCTGTTCGGCGCCGTCTTCGGTCTCTCCTCGGTACTCGGCCCGACAGTTGGGGGATACCTGACCGACAACCTCGGCTGGCGCTGGGTCTTTTACGTGAACGTGCCGGTCGGCATCCTCGCGGTCCTGACCGTGGCCAGCACCATGCCGTTTGTCCGCACCAGGGCATCCTGGCGTGACATCGACTTCGCCGGCGCGGCGCTGCTCGTCGCCGGCGTGGCACCGCTGCTGACCGCTTTGACGATCACCCGCGACCATGCCTGGACCTCGTTCGAGGTGCTGGGCCTGTTCGGGATCGCGGCCGTAATGCTGGGGCTCTTCTTTATCGTCGAGCAGCGAGGGGAGCATCCAATCGTCCCCTTTCGGATGTTTACCGATCGCACCTTCTCGGTTTCCGTCATCGTCGGCGCGCTGACCGGCTTCGCGATGTTCGGCTCGATCATCTTCGTGCCGCTCATCTACCAGGGTGTGCTCGGCATCAGCGCGACCAATTCCGGCCAGCTCCTGACCCCGATGATGCTCGGCCTGGTCTTCGCCAGCGTGATCAGCGGACAGTTGATGGTCCGCATCAAGCGCTATCGCTTCCTTGGCACCGCCGGCATCGCCGTGATGATGGTCGGCATGTGGTTGCTGTCGCAGGTCACCACCGGCACCAGCCGGCTCGAGGTCGTACGCGACATCGTGATCGTGGGCGCCGGCCTGGGCACGACCTTCCCCCTCTACATCAACGCGGTCCAGAGTGCCGTCTCCCGGGAGTTCCTGGGCGTGGCGACCAGCCAGATCCAGTTCTGGCGCAACATGGGCGGCACGATCGGGACCGCCGTCCTCGGGTCGCTCCTCGTGTCGCGGTTGGAGGCCAACATCCAGACGCAAATGGCGGGCCTCCCGCCGGCCGCCGCCAATTTCGTGCCCAAGGGCGCCAGCAGCAGCGCCCAGACATTGTTCGACGCCTCCAAGATCAACGCCGCCCGCGGCGCCCTCCCACCGCAGTTGGTGCCGTTGTTCGACCAGGTGCTGCACGCGATCCGGGTTGGGCTGGCAAACTCGCTGCACGAAATCTTCCTGCTCGGGGCGGCCGTCCTCGTCCTGGCCTTGCTCGGCTCGGTCTTCCTCAAGGACGTGCCGCTTCGCGGCCGCCAGCAGGAGCCCGGCGCCGAGGCCGTCCCGGTCGCCGCGGCGTGAGGATCTCCGGCTAAAAGCCCTCGTTTTGTGTACGGCGCACGAAGTACGCCGTACACTTCCGTGTCACTCGTCCATTTTCAGCAGGCCGAAACTTCCGGACAATGGCCCGCATGAAGGTTGATGCTGGCGATACCGCCTGGGTGCTCGCGTCCGCCGCGCTCGTGATGTTGATGACGCCGGCACTGGGCTTCTTCTATGGCGGACTGGTCCGCCGCAAGAACGTCCTCTCGACCATCGGGCATAGCTTTTTCATCCTTTGCCTCATCAGCATCCAGTGGGTCCTCTTCGGGTACAGCCTGGCTTTCGGGCCCGATAAGGGGCACATCATCGGGGGGCTCGAGTGGGTTGGCCTGAACAACGTCGGCTTCACCCCCAACGCGGATTACGCCCCGACCATCCCTCACCAGGCTTTCATGGTCTTCCAGATGATGTTCGCCGTCATCACCCCGGCGTTGATCACGGGCGCGTTCGCGGAGCGCAAGCGGTTCAAGGCGTTCGTCATCTTCTCGCTGCTATGGGCAACGTTTGTCTACGACCCGATCGCGCACTGGGTCTGGGGCACGGGAGGCTGGTTGCACAACCTCGGGGCGCTGGACTTCGCGGGCGGCACGGTCGTCCATATCAGCTCTGGCGTCTCAGCCCTCGTCGCGGCGCTCGTCCTCGGCCGCCGGCTCGGGTTCGGGAAAGCCAAGTCCGAGCCGCATGACGCCACGATGGTCATCCTTGGTGCCAGCCTCCTCTGGTTCGGCTGGTTCGGCTTCAACGCCGGCAGCGCGCTCGGCGCCGGCGCGCTGGCGACCAGCGCGTTCGTCGTCACGAATACCGCGACCGCGATGGCCGCGCTCACCTGGCTGACCGTCTCCTGGTGGCACAAGCGGCAACCGAGCATGCTGGGGGCTGCCGCCGGCGCCGTCGCCGGGCTGGTTGCGATCACTCCGGCCTCTGGCTTCGTCAACGTGATGGGCGCGATCGTGATCGGCTTCGGCGCCGGGATCGTCTGCTACCTGGCGATCCAGCTGCGCGAGCGGATCCATGTCGACGACGCCCTCGACGTCTGGGCCGTCCATGGGATCGGCGGCACCTGGGGCGCCCTCGCAACCGGACTGTTCGCGACGGTGGCGATCAACTCGGGCGCGGCGAACGGTCTCTTCTACGGCAACCCCAAGCAGGTGCTCGTCCAACTGCTGGCCGTGGGCGCCTCCTGGGTTTGGTCGATTGTGGGCACCTTCGTGATCCTGAAAGTCATCAATGTGTTCGTTCCACTCCGCGTCGAAGAGGACGAGGAAGTACTCGGCCTCGATCTCTCGCAGCACGGTGAGCCGGCGTACGCATTACAAGAATCGTTGGCAGGGAGGAATTAATGGTGGACCCCACGACGGTTATGGCAATCATTAGCAGCGTCGTTGTCTTCGGGGCCTGGCTCGTGCTGCCGCACAGCAGCGTCACACCCACGCCCAAACGTGCGGAGTTGCCCGAGATGTCCGAGCCGACCGCTGTTCCAGCGACCGCCTAGCGCGTCCTGACGACTGAGAGCTTCGTGGCGGTCTCGTAGCTGAGCGTCAGCAGGCGAGCCGCCCGAAGCTGCATCGTCCGGCCGACCTCGTCGACGGCTACGACCTTGATCCGCCTTCCGGGGTGCAGGCCGCGCTCGTGAAGGTATTGCAGCAGCGGGGGCGCCTCGCGCTGCGCCACTTCTGAAATCCGCGACACCGTTGCCACCTCACCCGGCTTCAGCATCGAGAGGCGCCGCTCGTCGGTCCGCAGCACCGAGTGGCCCGGAATCGGGTTGCCGTGGGGGCAGGTCGTCGGCCGGCCGAGCGACTCGTACAGCTTCTTCTCCACGACTTCGGAGATGGCATGCTCAAGGCGCTCCGCCTCGAGGTCGGCCGTCACCCAGTCGAGGCCCAATTCGTCGCTCAACCAGCGCTCCATGATCCGGTGCCGCCGCACGATCGCTTCCGCCGCGTGAAGCCCGCGGCGCGTCAACTGGATCTCCTTGGCCGCGGTCAGCCGGACGATGCCGTCCCGGACCATCCGGCGGAGCGCGACCGTCACCGTCGGCCGGCTCACGGAGAGCCAATCGGCCAGGCGCGCGCTTCGGACGACCTCCCCCTCGGCGCGAATGTAGTAGATCGCCTCTAAGTAATGGGCGACGACCGCCGATGGGAACCGCGTGTTAGCGTTAGCTAACTGTGAGCCCAGCACCTACTAACTCTACGAGATGAGCCACGGCACCGTCGTGCTCCTGGGCCTCGTCGCCGGCATGACGATCTTCATCGGCTTGCCGGTCGGCCGGCTGCGGGGGATCTCGCGGGCGACCCAGGGGTTTCTGAACGCTGTCGCCACCGGCGTGCTCATCTTTCTTCTCTGGGACATCCTGAGCCATGCCTCCGCGCCCGTGGAAGCGGCATTGCGCCAGGGCGACCGGAGCTTTACGGTACTGGTGCTCATCTTTGCCGCGGGGTTGGCGATCGGCCTGCTCGCGCTCATCTACACGAATGCCCGACTCTTCGGCCGGGTCAAGAACGCGCCGGCCGCCACGCCGCGGACGCTGGCGCTGATGATCGCGACCGGCCTGGGCCTGCACAACCTCTCCGAGGGCCTGGCCATCGGCCAGTCGGCGGCGACCGGCGCGATCGCCTTCGCCCTGGTGCTCGTGTTCGGATTCGCGCTGCACAATGTCACCGAAGGATTCGGGATCGCGGCGCCGCTCACGGCTGACGCGACGGGGCCGTCCTGGCGGTTCTTGGGCGCCGCCGGGCTGATCGGGGGCGGTCCGACGTTCCTCGGCACGATGATCGGCTACGTCTTCACCTCGCGGGCGGTCTACGTGCTCTTCCTCGCGCTGGCCGCGGGCGCGCTGCTCTACGTCATCGGCGAGATGTTCCACGTCGGTCGCCGCTTCAACGCCCCGGTGCTGATGGCCTGGGGGCTCTTGTTCGGCTTCCTGCTCGCCTACGGGACCGACCTCTTCCTCACATACGCCAGCGGCTGAGCGCCGCCGATAGACTAGTGCCCGTGACGGTCGTCTTCGAAGACGCAACGCTGCTCGACTGCACCGGGCGGGACCCGCAGCCCGGCACCCGGCTCGTGGTCGAAAATGGTCGTATCGCCCGGATCCAGTCGACCACCGCGGCGAGCCGACCACGGGATGCGCAGGTGGTCGATTGCCAGGGGCGGGTCCTGATGCCCGGTCTGCTGGACGCGCACGTGCACCTCGCCATGACCGACCTGGACCCGCTGGCCGAGGCGGCGCTGCCATCGGCCGTGATCGCGCTGCGAATCGCCCGTGAGATCGAGGCCACCCTCGATGCGGGGTTCACCACCGTCCGCGACGCGGGTGGTCTTGATTGGGGATTCAAGGAGGCGGTCCGCCTGGGTTTGATTCGCGGACCCCGGATCTTCATCAGCGGTGCCTTCATCTCGCAAACCGGCGGCCATGGGGATCACCGCCCGCGCACCTCGCGAATCCCCATGCCAACCGTCCCCGGCCTGACTTCGGAAAGCATCATCGCCGACGGCCCCGACGAAGTCCGGCGCGCCGCCCGGGAGGTGTTGCGGCGGGGTGCGGACCAGGTCAAGGTGATGGCCAGCGGGGGCGCGGCCTCACCGACCGATGAGCTCGATCACGTTCAGTTCACGGTCGAAGAGCTGTCTGCGGCGGTCGATGCCGCCCGAGGCGTTGGCACCTACGTCCTGGCCCATGCCTACGGACCACGCGCCATCCAGAATTGTCTTCAGGCCGGTGTCCGGTCGATCGAGCACGCCAACTTTCTCGACGAGGAGACAGCCGATCGGATGCTGGCCGCCGATGAGGCCTTCCTCGTACCGACCATCATCACCTACGAATTGCTCTCCGCACGCGAGGCGGATCAGGGCTGGACACCGGACATGGTCCGGAAGATCCGCCAGGGGCTGACCGGCGCCTACGATGCGCTCGGCCTCGCCTTCGAGAAGGGGCTGCGGATCGGCTCCGGCTCGGACGTGCTGGCAGAGATGCAGGGTGAGAAGGGCCGGGAGATCGCCTGCCAGGCCCGGATGATGGGCGCGATGGCGGCCATCATCGCCGCCACCCGGACGAACGCGCAGTTGATGCGCATCGAGCACGAGGTGGGAACGCTCGAGCAGGGGAAGCGTGCCGACCTGATCCTCCTCGACGGAGATCCCCTGGCCGATCCCGGTATCTTCGCGGACGCCGACCGGATCCGCGCGGTCGTTCAGGCAGGCGAGATCGTCAAAGACCTGGACGTCGGGCGCGTCGCGGCCGGTAGCCGGACGGCTTGACGCTCGCGCCAAGCGCGGGGTTTGCGCCAACGCAATTGACGGCACCCGCGGCATAGGGTACGCTTCGGCGGCGTGCCGCAGCCGCTCCCGATCCTGATCGACCGTCTGACCAAGACCTACGGGAACCAGCGCGGCATCCAGAACATCGACCTTACGGTCGAGCGAGGAGAGGTCTTCGGCTTGCTCGGCCCGACGGGCGCCGGCAAGACAACCACCATCCGCCTGGTGATCGGCCTCTTGCGTCCCACCAGCGGTGGTGCGCGCATCTTCGGCCGCGACTCCTGGACCAGAAGTGGGCGCGCACACCGCGAGGTCGGCTTCATCCCCGCCGACCTGCGCCTCTACGAGCAGCTCGGCGTAATGGAGTTTCTCCGTTTCATGGCCCGCCTGCACGGGGGAGTGAAGCGCGGACGGATCGAGGGCCTGGCCGAACGGCTGGAGCTCGATCTCCGCGATCAGATCCGGCACCTGTCCGCAGCCAACCGGCAGAAGGTCGGCCTGGTCCAGGCGCTGATGCACGAAGCCCCGCTCCTGATCCTCGACGAGCCAGGCACGGGCCTGGATCCGCTGATCGAGGTGGTCTTTATGCAACTGCTGCGCGAGGAACGGACCGCCGGCCGCACCGTCTTCCTCTCCTCGCATAACCTGAGCGAGGTCGAGCGGGTCTGTGATCGCGTCGCCATCATCCGCAACGGAAAATTGGTGTTGGTCGAGCAGGTCGAGGCGCTCAAGGCCAATCGGGTCCACGAGATCACGATCACGTTCCGGCAGCCGATCGATCCCCGCGGCTTCGAGACGGATGGAATCGTGATACTGGAGCGAAGCGATCGGCGGATCCGGATGGCGGTCCGAGGGGACCTCAACCCATTGATCAGGAGCCTGGCCCGCTACGATGTCCAGGACCTGGCCACGCGCGAGCCGAGCCTGGAAGATATCTTCCTTCACTACTATCAGGGCCGGCCGGCGGAACGGGCAAGCGCATGAGCCTGACGCTGACCGGCAAGGTCCTCAAGCTCCAGGCGCCGACCATCCTGTCGTATGCGGGAGGCGCCGCTTTCTACAGCTTCCTGATCGTCGTCCTGTTCCAACGTTTCATCGTGCAGCACCGCGGGTTTATCAATCAGTACCTGACGGTAATCCCCAGGGCGCTCCTGCACGCCTTCAACATCGGGGGCAGCGACCTGACCAGTTTTGGCGGCTTCGTGGGCACCGGGTACCTGAGCTTCGTCTGGGTGCTGATCATTGCCGCCTTTACGATCGCGTTCACCAGCGGCGCGCTGGCCAGGGAGCTGGAGCAAGGGACGCTCGAGCTGATCCTCGCCTACCCATTGGGACGCATCCAGTTCCTCCTCAGCAAGGTCCTCGCACTGCTCCTTGCCTGCGGCGTGATCGTCGCCGGTACGGTCGCCGGAATCTGGCTCGGCGCCCTGAGCCAGGACCTCCGAATCTCGTCCGCTTCGTTCCTGGCTGTGGGAGCGGTTGCCATGGCCTTCGCGCTGGCGATCGCCGGCTATGGCTTCCTCTTCTCGGCGTTGGCCTCGGAGCGATCGAAAGCGGCGGTCGCCGCTGCCGGGCTCACACTGGCGTTCTATGCCGTCAACTTCGCGGCCCAGAGCACGGAGGCGCTGCGCGGACTTGCCCGCTTCAGCCTCTTCAACTACTACGCGCCCCAGAATGCGCTCAACCTGGGCCGGGTAGACGTCGCCGCAATCGCGCTCCTGCTGATCGTCGCCATCGCTGGCACGCTGGTGGCGGCAGCCGTCTTCCGCCTGCGCGACCTGAGCCGCTGAGGGCGCGGGGTCGCGCCCCGGGTCGCGGCCATTGACACGCTGGACCGTTTTCGCATAATATAACAACAGCGCTATCACGTAGAACGATAGCGACGTATATTCAAATAGGAGGTCTTCATGGTTAGTTTGATCTGGACAATCGTCGTCGTCCTCTTCGTCCTCTGGTTGCTCGGATTCGCGCTGCACATCGGCGGCAGCCTGATCTTCTTGCTGCTCGTCCTCGCCGTGATCGGCGTGATCTACAACCTGCTCATGGGACGCCGCGCGGTCTAAGTCGAAGCGTTTTTCGTCGGGGCGCGCCAGGCGGCGCGCCCTTTTTCGTCTTGTGGACCTGCAATAATGCAGCCACCATGGGCGACACGGTGGGGGGAGCCCTGCGTCGTGGCCCGGATCGGATCGTCGCCGGTGTCTGCTCCGGACTGGGCGATTACTTCCAACTCGACCACACGCTCGTTCGCGTTGCCTTCTCCATCCTTACGGTTGCCACAGCCGGGACGGCCATCCTTCTCTACCTGATCCTCTGGTTCCTGATGGAGCCGCCCGGGATCACCACCACGACGCCCCGAACGATCGGGGATCGCTTGCGGCAGATGAACGATGAAGTGCGCCGAGAATTCCGCGGCGGCATCTTCGGTCCTCATGCGGCGTCGACCACGCCCGGGACTCCGCCCGAGGCGACGCCCCCTGGCACGTCGTCCCCACCCCCAGTGCCGGGTTGGCACTGGGGCGGGCGACACGGTGGCGGGCGCCCGAGCGGGCTCTGGTTCGGCATCATCCTGATCGGGCTCGGGGCCTATTTTCTGCTGGCCAACCTCGGTTACCTCAATGCCTTCAGATGGGACATCTTCTGGCCGGTGGTCCTGATCGCCATCGGGCTGCTGGTCCTCTTCCGCCGAGCGCGCTGACATGACCCGGCGAACCCGGGACCTGGTTTTTCCTCTACTGCTGATTGCCATCGGCGTGGTCGTGCTGCTCGCCAACACCGGGGTTCTCTCCGCCGGCACCCTGCAGCGCCTTGGTGACCTGTGGCCCCTGATCCTCATTTTCCTCGGGGTCCAGCTGGTACTCAATCACACACTGTCGCGCCCGCAGGCACGCCTCGCCGGGCTCGCTGTCGCCGCGGTCATCGTCGTGGCCGCGCTGGCGTTTGCCATCGTTGTGCCGGCGGCCGGCGGCGGCACCCAGCGCCTGGAGTCGTCGGAGCCGCTCTCCGGGATGACTGCCGCCACGCTCGACCTCAGCTACAGCGGTGCCACCATCGACGTCCAGTCCGCGGCACTCGACGGGCAGCTCTTCACTGCCCAGGTCGATTACCCGAACGGCGAGCAGCCGCCTGACGTATCAGTCGACCGAGGCGCTTCGACGCTGCAGATCAGCGGCGGTGGCCCGTCGGTCCTCCACCTGTTCGGCCGACGGAGCAGCCGTCATATCCTGGTGACCCTCGCGAACCGCATTCCCTGGAGCGTCCAGGTCAGCGGCGGGGCGGCCGCGATGACCCTGCACCTGGCGAACCTCTCGCTGACAAAGGTCGAGATTTCCGGGGGGGCGACCCGCGTGGAGCTGAGCCTGCCGCGCCCAAAAGGAACCCTCGCGGTGAATCTCAGCGGGGGCGCGACGGACCTCATCGTGCAGGCGCCGCCGGTGGAGTGGCAGCTGTCGGTCAGCGGTGGGCTGTCCTCGGTCGATATCAACGGGGCCCGGTCGGGCGCGGTCGGGGACCTGCAGCACCGCAGCCCGGGATATAACACCGCCAGCAACCGCATCGCGATCGACGTCAGCGGCGGCATTTCCCACGTCCAGCTCAGAACCGGCTGAGCCGGTGGCCGAGCGGCGGATCGTTCTGGTTCGGCACGGGGAGACCGAGTGGAGTCGCGACGGACGGCACACCGGCGTTACCGATATCCCCCTCACCGAGGCGGGGCGCAAGCAGGCGGCGCAACTACGCTCCCCGCTTGGCGGCCGCCGATTCGCGCTGGTGCTGACCAGCCCGCTCCGGCGGGCCGAGGAGACCTGCCGCCTGGCGGGCTTTGGCAGCCAGGCGAAGCCACGGCCGGACCTCAAGGAGTGGGATTACGGTCATTACGATGGCCTGACGTCCGCCCAGATCCGGGCCACCAGTCCCGATTGGTCGCTGTGGCGGGATGGAGGACCCGGCGGGGAATCAGCGGCAGACGTCGGCCGTCGCGTAGATAGGGTGATCGCCGAGGCCGGCTCGGCAGACGGAGACGTGCTGCTCTTCGCGCACGGGCACGTGCTCCGCGTGCTGGCGGCCCGCTGGCTGGGACAGCCGCCCGAGGCCGGACGCTTCTACGCCCTCGGCACGGCTGCCTGGAGCGTCCTCGGCCAGGAGCACGACCAGCCGGTGATGGAGCACTGGAACCTGCCGCCCGCTTGAGGAACCGGCTCAGCTTCTGCTAGCGTTGGCATGAGGGAGCCCGTCGCGGAAAGGAAGGAAGGAGGGATCAATGGATCTGTCTTCGGCACCACCGCCTGTATTCCGAACCGGGGGACTTGCACGCTTGGTGAGTCTGGCTGGGTCAGCGGTCACCGACGCCCGGGTCGTCGCCGCGCTGCTCGCGGCGGCAGTTGGGGCGCTGCTGTTGCTGACCGCCAGTCTGCGGGTGTCATAGAGCCGGCCGATAGAACCGATCGTCGGAAACGATTGGACTCGATGATGGCTTACTTGATATCGTTGCTGCATGGTTAATCTGGAAGGGCACTACATCGATCGCCTCGCCGACGCCGGTTCCGATTCCGTCAGTTGCGCCGCCGAGACCGCTGAGTGCGGCTGCCCCGATCGCTGCGACCGCGACCACAGCAACGAATAGGTGAAGCCGTGAGCGAACCGAACGGCTCCATCCAGCCTGGCCTGACGCCCAGCCCGCTGCTTCCCGACGGCTTCCAAATCCCCGCCTCGCGCGCCGTCCATCCCAGCACGCGGATGCGTCAGTTGCTGGAGAGCGAGCCCTTTCTCTTCGGGCCCGGCGTCTATGACCCGATGGGCGCCCAGCTGGTGATGTACCACGGCTTCAAGGCCGTCTATTTCAGCGGCTACTCCTTTGCCATCGGCCACCTGGGCACGACCGACATGGACCTCTATGCGAGCGTCGAGATCGCGGACGCCGCCCGGCGGACGGTCAGTGCGCTGCGCAAGTTTCAGCTGACGATGGCGGTCGGCGACCCGGAGAAAGGCGTTCCGCCCCGACACCTGGACATCCCGCCCGTCATCGTGGACATGGACGGCGGCTACGGCAACATCTTCAACGTGCAGCGCACGACCGAGCTTTACGTGACCGGTGGCGTGGCGGCGGCACACATCGAGGACCAGGTGCTTCCCAAGCGCTGCGGCCATATCGGGGGCAAGGCGCTGATCGGGGTCAACGAGATGATCGGCAAGTTACGGATGGCCCGCAACGTCGCCGATGACCTTGGCAACCGGGACTTCGTGCTGATCGCGCGCACCGACGGGCTGAGCGCAGTCGATGCCCCGGAGTCACTCCGCCATATGGAGCTTGCCGTCGAGCGCGGGCTGCGCTACCTCGACAGCGGATTCCCCGACCTGCTCTGGTGTGAGTTCCCGACCTCCGAACGCGGACCGGTCGAGCATTTCACCGAGCAGATCCGGAAGCGTTTCCCGAAGGCGCGCTTCGCCTTCAACTGGTCCTCGTCGTTCAAGTGGTTCAAGGATCCTGACCCGATCAGCTTTGTGGAGCTGGGGGAGATGGGGGTGAAATTCATCTTCATCACGCTCGGCGCGCAACATGCGGAAGGCCACGGGCTGAGCGTCCTGCTCCAGGCGATGTCTAGGGAGCAGCAGGACGGCTACATTGCCCTGCAGCGCCAGGAGTTCGCGGCAGGGGAGGACTTTCCGACCAAGAGCCACCACTTCTTCTCGGGCGTCCCCTATCACCACCTGGTCGGCAAAGCCTACGATGCGGCCCGGCTGGGGCGCGAATATGTCGAGGCGCTGCCCGAAGACCGCGTCGTCTAGCGACTAGCCCGGCCGCAGGTCGGCTTCTTTCAGGAGGGCGAGGAAAGCCGCCACCGGGCCGGAGGGACGCCCCTGGTCGCGCCGGCGGATGGCCACAATCTGCTGCGCCACGTGCGGGGCGTCGGTGACCGTGACCAGGCTGAGCGTCTTGGCGGCGATCTCCCCGGAGACGGCCGTGCGCGGCAGGAGGGCGACGCCGAGGCGGCGTTCGACCATCTTCTTGGCCGCCTCGATGTTGTCGAGCTCCATCACCTCGCGCGGCGTGACGCCGAGGCTGAGGAAGAATGTCTGCGTCAGCTCGTAGTAGCTGGACGTCCGGTCGAAGAGGATCAGCCGCTCGGATGATAGGTCGGCGATCCCGACGCGGTTGCGGTCGGCAAAGGGATGGCCGGGTGGGACCACGAGGACGAGCTCTTCGTCGTAGAGCGGGATGGATTCGATGTCCCGGTGCCGAAGCGCTCGGACCATGGCGAGCTGGACCTCCTCCCGGAGCAGCATCTGCAGGACGTCCTCCGAGTGGCCGGTGCGGACCGCGACCTCGACCCGCGGGTAGCTCGCGGCAAACCGTTGCAGGAGTGCCGGCAACACGTAGGTGCTGACTGCGGGCGCCGCGCCGAGGACGAGCCGGCCGGCGGATACCGATCGGGCGTCGGCGAGCGCCTGGCGGCCGTCGCGCACGGCACGGATGGCTCGCTCCGCGTAAGGCATAAAGGCGCGGCCGGCATCGGTGAGGCGCATCCCCCGCCGGGTGCGCGCGAAGAGCGGTTCGCCGAGTTCTTTCTCCAGGGCGTGCAGCCGCGCGGTCAGGGTGGGCTGGGTGAGAAACATCGCTTCCGCCGCCCGGCTGACGTTACCCCGCCGGGCGACCTCCAGGAATCCCTCGACCTGGGCCAGCAGCACAGCCTAGCTATAGAAGCTTTCTATCGTCGCGTCAAGGGGCGCCTGTCGGCACCAGGCGGCTATCTCTCCTTGTCGGGCTCCTGGTAATCGGCGTCCGAGGTCGCCTGCCCCTCTACCCAGGTCTCGCTGGCGGCCGGGACCTTCCCGGGCTCCCGATCGCTTGTTGGGACCTTCTGTCCGCTGACGGGACTTTCGCCGGTTCGCGCAGTTGGGTCCTGCTGACTCCGGCCGGCCTCCTGGTTCGGCTCCGCCTGCTCCCGCTCTGCCGGTACCTGTGAACTCGCCATCGGTGGCCTCCTCGGGTGTGATGGGTTCTACGTTAGGGAAAGCGCACGGCCAGTGTAAAGCCGTCGAGCAGAAGGAGAAGACCGACCAGCCCAAGGCCGGCAGCGACGTAGGTCAGGGCTACGACCCTGGCCACGATCGCAACGGTCGCCAGGACGATCCCGATTTGCAGGACCGCCTCGGCAAACTCCAGGGCCTTGTGCTTGGCTTCGGCAAGGTCGCGCTCTGATTGATAGTCGTTCGCCTTCTGCAAAAGTTCCTTGACCTTCGGCCCGTAGTGGTCTTTCGCCTCTTTTCGCCATTCGGCCGCCTGGGTCGCGGCGGCCGCTTGATTGGCGGAGCCGGCCGTGATGACGATCAGGGTCGCGGCATTCTGGGTATCCATTCGCATTTTCAACCGGTCAGCCTGGTACTCGTTGAACGTATCGGTGGCCTTCTCCTGGTTGAGGATCACCTCTTCACCCGCGTGATTGCCGGCGATGGCAGCGACGGCAAGGATGGCGGCCAGCACACCGACGAGGATTGCCGTGCGACGCACGAAACGCTCCCGGGCTTCGGCGGCTTCACCCGCCTTGTTCGCCTGCTCGACCGCCTCCGATGCTTCCATGCCTATCCCAGCGTATCGCGGAACGACGGCAAATCGCTAGCGGATCGCACCCTGACCCATCATCTGCTTGGCCGCCAGGCCGGCAATTCCGGTCAACGCCATACGGGCGATCGGGTTACTCACCATGCCACCCGGTCCCAGCAGCTGGCCGAGAAGGCCGGGCTGTTGCTGACCGATCTGCTGGAAGCTCTGCGCCATCTGGGCCGGGTTCCCCGGGTCCATCGCGAACTGGCTTGGGACCTGGCCGGCAAAGGACTGGCGCTGCCCCGGCTCCATCTGGGAAAAGACCTGCTGCAGGACCCCCTGCTGCATCGAGGGAGGCGCCTGCTGCATGAACCGGGTGACGTGGCCCAGCAGCTCGCCGTGATCGAGTCCACTGGATTGGCCGGTGTCGTACGCCTGAGCATATTGCTGATAGATCGGCTGGTTGGCCTCATCGAATGGAAACATCATGACCTCCCTGAGGAAACCGAAAGGGCTGGCCCACACCGACCAGCCCTTTCGCAATTTGATGGTCGGCTACATCGTGGCCTGCGGGCTGACCTCGACCCGCTGGCTGGCGGACGGTCGCTCCATCCGGGTGATCATGTCGTCGATGGCGCGGCCGAGTCGCTCGCCCTCAGGCGTCTGTGGGAGCGCCTGCCGCGCGTCGCGCAATTTCACGGTAACGAGCGTGCGCCACTCCGGGCCTGACACGCCGCTCATCGAGGAGGTTGACGGGCGAGTCGGTTGCGGGTTGGAGGACGTGACAGGGACACGAAGGGAACCACCGCCACCGCTCGGACCGCTGTTACCGCGACCACCATCGTTGGAGCCGCTCGACGACCGCGCCAGCTGCTGGGCGGCCTGCTGCGTCTGCTGGTAGGACGATTCCCAGATCTCGGCGGCGGTCTCACGACCGCCAAGGCCGAACGCCAGGCCCGCCGCCAGGGCCAGCGCCCCGACGATGCCGGCGAAGAGGATCGTCACGATGATCGTCGCAATGCCGATCTGGTTGAGCGCCGTCACGACGGCGAGGCCGATGATCCCGTACTCGGCAATGGAGCCGAGCAGGTTCGCGTTCGAGAAGTTCGCCTGCGACAGTCCGCCCCGCACCAGCCGGCCGATGAACTGCGCGGCGAGCACGCCGACCAGCACGATGATCAGGGCCACCACCAGGTTCGGGATGAACAGGATGATGCTGTTCACGAGCGTCGTCACCGCGGTCAGGTGCAGGGCCTGGGCCGCGATCTCGATGAAGATCAGGCGCACGAACCACTTGACGAGCTCGGCGATCACGTGCGAGGCACGCATCGTACCGGCGCCGCTGCGGCTGATGACACCGGTGATCCCGGTGCGCTCGGCAGCGTGCTCGAAGCCCACCTTGTTGAGGACGGTCTCAACGACGCGGGCGAGGATGCCGGACAGCACCCAGCCGATGATCAGGATGATCACCGCGCCGATGAGCGCCGGGATGAACGAGAGGAGCGCGATCAGCGCGCCCGTGATCGACACGAGCAGGGCGTCGCCCCAGTTGGTAACGGTCGGAATCACAGAATCGAGTGGCATAGTATGTTCCTCCTTTATTAATGCGGACGGCCGGATTCAATCGGGGTCGGGGTCCTGACGGTTGACGTCGTCGTGGGTGGACGCTGGGGCGATTGCGGTTGGCTCATGCCCCGGTACGAGTTCCGCCAGATCCGAGAGGTGACGTCGCGCCCGCCCAGGCCGAATGCCAGGCCGGCGGCGAGCGCCAGGGCGGCGATCACGGCGGCAAAAAGAATGTCGACGAAGATGGCGCCGATGCCGAGCTGATTCAGCGCGACCACCGCCGCCAGGGCGATGATCCCGTACTCGACCAGCGAGCCGAGGAACCCCGCGTTGCGTCCCGCGCCCCCACGGACCAGGCGCCCGACGAACTGCGCCCCGAGGGCGGCGACGAACAGGATCAGGAGCGCGACGATCAGGTTGGGGATCCACAGGATGATCCGATGGAGCAGGCCGGTCACGGCCGCAAGGCCGAAGGCCTCCGCGGCAAGCTCGACGAAGATCAGGAAGACGAACCACTTCACGATCTCACCGATCAGCCAGGACGGCCGGGTGCCGGTCCGGCGCGTGCTACTGGTACGACCCATGAGGCCGAACATACCGGTCCGTTCCGCCGCGGCGCCGAAGCCAAGGCGGTCCAGGAAACCGACGACGAGGCGGGCGACGAGCTTGGCGAGCCACCAGCCGATGGCCAGCAGGATCAAGGCCCCGATCAACTTCGGGATGAAGCTGAAGAGCGCGAGCAGCATGGCGGCCAGCGGGGCAAAGAGTAGCAGCGGCGAGAGGCCGCCACCGCTGGAGGAGCCGGCCGTAATTGTGGCGATCTGCTGCCAGGGGTGTGACTCGTTTGGTGAACCGGGAAGGTCACCCTTGTCGAGGCCACCGGTGTTAAGGATCTTCGCCTCGTCGCGGACATCCGTGGTCTTGCCGTTGACCTTGATGTGGATCACCGGGACCGCGTTCGATCCCTGCGCTGCGGCGCCGGCCGTAGTGCCACCGCTCGCGGCGGTTGGGTTGGGCTCCGAGCTGTCGAAGTTCGGCTTGGGCGGGTTGGCGGTGCCGAGTTCGGTCTGGGTAAGGATCAGGCTGCCGTTGGCGGGCACCTTCAGATTGGTTCCCCAGAGGTCGTAGTGCTGTGGGCCGACATCGACCGTCACCTGGTCGATGATGGCCTCGTCGCCGGTCGGGTTCTCGATCCGGATCGCCCCGGCATCGAATTTGTCGCCGGCGCCCTTGAACGTGACGTTACTGGCACCCTGCCACGGATTAGGAAACGTCGAGGAGCTCGAGCGGGCTCCGACCGTCTGCAGGTTGTCGGCGTAGCCCGCGGAGACCTTCAGGTTCGAGGTCGCGGTCCCACATCCAGCCAGGAGCAGCACCGTCAATACGGCGGCGAACGGGACGAGCGATTTTCTAAACATGATTGCGACCCTCCGAGAAATGGTGATACCGCCACTATCAGTATCACAATGGCCTTCTGAGCCGCAAGCCCGAGTTCAGCGAGCTGTCGCGAGTGATGAAGGTCGGGTAGAATCCTCAGACTGGCGCGGGACTATATTCCGCTGCCACCCACCGAGGGTGGTCGCCAGCTTCCCTGAACCATGCGCTCAGCTGCACTGTTCCTCGTTACCATCGTGCTGCTCGCCGCCGGCGCGGCGACGGTAGTGGCGGCACCGCGCTATCAGGTCACCACGGCTTCCCCGGCGCCATCACCACTCTTCGTGATCGAGCAGCCTCCGCCCACCCCGAGCCCGAGTCCGACTCCGGCACCGACCCTGACCACGACGACGGCGCCACCGGCGACCACAAACCCGGCCGGCACGGTCACCTTCCCCATGCCGGTTTACAAGCAGGTGATGGCCCTCGACTGCGAGACGGCCGCCCTGCAGATGGGCCTCGCCGCCATGGGGCACACCTACTCACAGCAGGCGTTGTTTGCCGGCCAGAATCCCGACAACAGTAAGCCTGTGATGGGGCCAAACAAGAAAGTTATCCGATGGGGAAACCCCTACGTGAACTTTGTCGGCGACGTCAACGGTAGCGACCTGGTTCCAAGCGGGTACGGCGTCTACTATCCGCCGATCCTGGCGATTGCCCGGTCGCACGGCGCTCCATCGTCGACTGGAGGCGAGAACCTCAGCGCGGCCCAGGTGTACGCCGCGGTCGCCGCCGGTCATCCGGTGGTTGTGTGGGTTGAAACAGGCTGGGAAAACGCGCGCGCAGCAGGCTACACCGGATTCTGGACGACCTTCGACGGCAGCCGCCAGATCAAGTATTCACTCATCGAACATGCGGTCACGCTCAGCGGCGTGTCAGTGACGCAGATCCGGGTCAACGACCCCTGGAAGAGTGGCAGCCAGTACTGGTTCAACAAGGCCGCCTTCGAGGCCTCCTGGGCCGACTTCAACAACATGGCCGTCATCCTGCAGTAGCGGTTCGGTGCTTGCCGTTCCCTGGACCTCGGCCTGGGTCCGGACCGGCAGTCCCACCAGCTTGATGAAGCCGACGGCGGCCTGGTGGTCGAACTGGTCGCCCGCGGAATAGGTGGCCAGTCCCGGCCGGTAGAGCGAGTAGTCCGACGACCGACCCACGACCTGCGCGCTGCCCTTGTGGAGCTGGACGACGACGGTGCCCGTCACGACTGCCTGGGTGCTCTTGACATAGGCATCGAGGTCCCGCCGGTGGCTGGTGAACCACTTGCCCTGGTAGACGAGTCGCGCGTACTCGTGCGCGACACCCGCCTTGAAACGCCCGGCTTCGGCATCGAGCACGAGTTCCTCGAGCGCGCGATGACCGTGATGAAGGATCACGGCGGCCGGGGCCTCGTAGACTTCCCGCGACTTGATGCCGACGAAGCGGTCCTCGATCATGTCGATCCGGCCAACCCCGTGGCGGCCGCCGATCTCGTTGAGCTCACCGATCAGCCGCACGGGGTCAAGGCGCCGCCCGTCGAGCTGCACCGGGATCCCGGCCTCGAAGGCGAGCTCGATCCGCTGGGCCTCGGCAGGGGCGGCGTCCACGGAAGCGGTCGAGAGGAACGCATCCTCGGGAGGTGCGATGCTCGCGTCCTCGAGGACCCCGGCCTCGATCGAGCGTCCCCACAGGTTCTCGTCGATGCTGTAGGGCGACTCCGTTTTGACCACGATCGGCAGCTTGTGCTTCCGCGCGTAGGCGATCTCCTCCTCGCGAGTCATCGTCATTCCGTCGCGTAGCGGGGCGAGCACCTTCAGGTGCGGCGCAAGGGCGCCGGTCGCGATGTCGAAGCGAACCTGGTCGTTTCCCTTTCCGGTCGATCCGTGGGCGATCCAGCGGGCGCCCTGGCGCGCCGCGACCTCGACCATCAGCTGCGCGATCAGGGGACGGCCGAGGGCGGTCGCGAGCGGATATTGCCCCTGGTAAAGGGCACCCGCCTGAAGCGCCGGCCAGCAGAAACGCTCGGCAAAGGCGCGCCGCGCGTCGATGACATAGGCGGCAACCGCTCCCGACGCCAGCGCACGCTCGCGGATCGCCGTAAGGTCCGGCTGGCTACCGAGGTCGGCCGTCAGCGCGATCACCTCGAAGCCACGCGTCTGCGTCAGCCAGTGCACCGCGACCGTGGTGTCCAATCCGCCTGAATAGGCGAGCACGATCCGCTCCGCCACTCAGTCCTCCGCCTGCACGAAGGCGCCCAGCCGCGAAAGCCGGTGCGCCAGTCCACCATAGGCGCGCGACTGCAAGGACAGCGCGGCGAAGATCGTGTCGTCTCCGGCAATGGTGCCGAGCACCTCGGGCCAGGCGGCGGCATCGATCGCCGAGGCAAGCGAGTTCGCCGAGCCAGGGGTCGTGGTCAGGATCGCGATCCCCTGCCCGCGGCGCACCGTCAGCGGCAGGTCACGCAGCAGGCGGCGAAGATGGTCTTCGCGTCCGGTCTGCGAGGCCGCCCCGAGACCTTCCTCCGGCTTCACATAGTGGGTCTCGGGGCCTCCAAGGCGAACCAGACCGAGCTCGGCAATATCGCGCGATACCGTCGCCTGCGTGGTGGGAATGCCAACGCGCGCCAGCCGCTCGACCAGTTCCTCCTGGGTGGCGATCTGGTGCCGGCTGATCAGCGAAAGGATCGCCTCTTGCCGCTTACGCTTGGACATGCGTGAGGGCCTCCCTGACGCGCGCCGGCGCGGTGCCGCCGCTGACATTTCGCGAGGCGAGAGCGCCTTCGAGCGTCAGGTGGGCATGGACATCGGCGGCGAACAGTGGCGAGGCGGCCTGCAACTCGGCCAGCGTGAGCGCTTCCAGCCCTTTGTGTGCCGCCAGCGCGGACGCAACCAGCCCGCCCACCGCCCGGTGCGCCTCGCGAAATGGCAGGCCCTTCCGTGACAGGTAGTCGGCGAGCTCGGTCGCCAGGGTGTAGCCGCCGATCGCGGCCTCGCGCATCGCCGTCACGTCGAAGCCAAGGCCGCGTACCAGCCGCGCCGTCACCTGCAGGCAGGCCAGTGTGGTGTCGACCCCATCGAAAAGCGCCTCCTTGTCCTCCTGCAGGTCACGGTTGTAGGCGAGCGGGAGCCCCTTGAGCATCATCAGCATGGCCACCAGGTCACCGGTGACCCGACCACTCTTGGCGCGCACCAGCTCGGCGGCGCAGGGATTCTTCTTGTTCGGCATCATCGAACTGCCGCTGGCGAGCCCGTCGGGGAGGGAGGCGAAGGCAAACTCGGCGCTGGTCCAGAGCACGATCTCGGCGCAGAGCCGGGACAGATGCGTCATCACGAGGCTGCAAGCCGAGAGCAGCTCGACGACGAAATCCCGGTCGGCGACCGCATCGATCGAGTTGGCGCTCGCAGCGTGAAATCCCAGCTCCTGGGCGAGCCTGGCACGATCGAGCGGGAAGCCGCTCCCGGCCAGTGCGCCCGCGCCCAGAGGCGACACGTCGGCCCGCGCAGCGGCATCGGCCAGGCGGCCCGCATCGCGCCCAAGCATCTCGACGTAGGCGAGCAGGTGATGTGACAGCAGCACCGGTTGGGCCCGCTGGGTGTGGGTGTAGCCGGGCATGACGGTCTCGACCTGCTCGCCGGCCCGCTCGATGAGGGCAGCTCGCAGCGCCTTGACCGCGTCACGGAGCTCGGCCGCCGCCGCCCGCGCATAGAGCCGGAGATCGGTCGCCACCTGGTCGTTGCGGCTTCGGCCGGTGTGGAGCTTGCCTCCGAGGGGACCGACCTTCCTGGTCAGCGCCGCCTCGACCGCCATGTGGATGTCTTCCGCCGGCTCAGACGGCTCGCCCTCGTTGTCGATTTCCTCGAGCGCCCGATCGATGCGCAACTGCTCCTCCGTGGTCAGAACCCCGGCGCCGACCAGCGCTCTGGCATACGCCCGGCTGCCCACGATATCCTCGTGCAGCAGGCGGCGATCAACCGCCAGCGAACTCGTGAAGCGGTCGATCAGGGGGTCCGGTTCGTCACCAAACCGTCCCCCCCATGGCTGATGGCTCAGTTCTGTACCTTGATCTTCCGCTTCGCCAAAATCTCCCAGGGCAAGCCGGCAATCTGGGCCGCCGGCCCGCACAGCTGCTGATTGAAGGAGCGGCTCTGCAGACCCCGGATCTCGGGGAAGAACAGCGATTGGTCGCTCTGGCGCGACGTGATGTCGATCGATCCGTGAAAGAGGGTCGCTGTCACGGTCCCGCTGACCTGCGTCTGCGTGCTCTCGATGAAGGCGTCGAGGGCGTCCTTCAGCGGGCTGAACCATGACCCGTGGTAGACGAGGTAGCCCCATTTCTGGTCGACCCCGGCCTTGTACTCAAGCTCTTCCTTGGTCAGGCAGAACTGTTCAAGGTCGTGGTGCAGCTTGAGGATGACGGCGGCGGCCGGCGCCTCGTAGAGCTCGCGCGACTTGAGCCCCATGATGCCGTCCTCGAAGATGTCGATCTTCCCGATGCCATGGCTCCCTGCGACCACGTTGAGCTTCGACACGATCTCGGGCAGGGACGCCGGCACACCATCGAGGGCGACCGGGACCCCGTGCTCGAACGTGATTGAAACCTGAGTGGGCGTGGTCGCGACATTGGCCGGGGACTTCCACCACAGCCAGGCATTCTCGGGGATCGGCTGGTTGAGCCCGATCGCACCGGAGGCCAGGCTGCGGCACCACATCGTCTTGTCGTCGCCGCCCTGCATCACCTCGGTGATGGGAATCTCGAGCTCCTTGGAGAGTTCCTCCTCCTCGCCCCGGGTCAGGTCGAAGTCGCGCACCGGCACGATCACGTCGAGCGCGGGGGCCACCAGCTTGAAGACGTTGTGCATGCGGTACTGGTCGTTGCCCTTGCCGCTGCTGCCTTCCATGATGGCGTCGCAGCCGAGTTCGAGGGCTTTGGCGGCGATCTTGGCGGCGATCAATTGGCGGGTCATCGAGGTCGAAACCGGGTAGCCCTCGTAATTCGAGTTGGCCTGGATCGCTTTCGACAACCAGAGCTGGGCGAACTCCTCCTTGGCGTCGATCACGATCGGAACCAGCCCGAGCACCGTGGCCTTCTGAATCGCGGCGTCCATCTCCTCCTGGCCCTGGCCGACGTCCACCGTGATCGGGAATAGCGCCTCGACGTGGTACTTCTCTTTCGCGAGGACGGCGCAGAGCGATGAGTCGAGGCCGCCCGAGTAGGCCAGAGCCACCTTCTTTGCCCTCTTCACCGGGGTCGCGTCGATCTTTTCCAGTAACTTGCTCTTGACTGCCAGCATGAAAGACCTCCTGCCTGTGTAAATGATGCCGCTGCATAACTATACCGGTTTTTGTATACTTACGCAATCCGGATGATCGGCATTCTCTGTTCCCGAGTCCGCGTCGAGGAGAAGACGCTGTTCGAAGCGCTCCGCCGGCGAAAGATCCCGTTCGAGCGCGTCGACGAAGACCGGGTCGAGTTCCCCATCGGTCGCCGCGACGGCTTCCCCGATGTCGTCCTTGACCGGTCCATCCACCACGGCCGGTCGCTCTACGCGATGACATTGCTGAACGCGATCGGGGTGCCCACTGTCAACCGCGGCCGGGTTGCGCGCATCTGCGGCGACAAGATCCTGACAACGGCGGCGCTGGCCCGCGCCGGGCTGCCGGTGCCGAAGACGGTCGTGACCTTCACCCGCGAGGCGGCGCTGAAGGCGATCGAGGCGATGGGGTACCCCGTGGTGCTCAAACCGATGGTGGGTTCCTGGGGCCGCCTGCTCGCGAAGATCAATGACCGCGACGCCGCGGAAGCGGTGCTCGAGCACAAGGAGACGCTTGGCTCCTACCAGCACGGCATCTTCTACATTCAGGAGTTTGTCGACAAGCCGCAACGTGACATACGGGCGATCGTGGTCGGCGACCAGACGATCGGGGCGATCTACCGAACGTCCGACCACTGGATCACGAACACGGCGAGGACCGGGAAGGCCTCGCCCTGTGAGGTCACTAACGAGCTGGACACGCTCTGCCGGAAGGCCGCGGCTGCGGTCGGCGGTGGCTTTCTATCTGTTGACATCCTGGAGCACGAGCGCGGGCTGCTCGTCAACGAACTGAACTACACGCCTGAGTTCCACGGCTTCATCGAGGCGACCGGCATCGACGTCGCCAACCACGTCATCGATTACGTCCAGCAGGTCGGCGCTAGCGCGATCGTCGCTTGACATTCGCGGCAACGACGGCGTATGGTTCGCGGCAACAAGTCAATACGCAAAGGCGCTGATGAGGGCGAGTACGCGAAAGCCAGGCCTACAGAGAACCTCCGGGAGCTGAGAAGGAGGGTCCAGGGCACCGCCGAAAAAGGCCTCGGAGCCGCCGGTCGAACAGAACCCCCTCCCCAACCCTCCCCGCAAGGGGGAGGGAGAAGAATGTGGTCCTCAGTAGGCCGAGCCGGATGGCCCCCGTGATCGGGCCGGAGTCTTCAGGCGCGATTGCTGCGGACTCAAGAAGGCTGTTGTCGCAAGACAGCGGCGAATTCGGGTGGTACCACGAGAGCGAGCCTCTCGTCCCGGTGGACGAAGGCTCTTGTCTTTCGGAGGTGCCATGACCATCAAGGCGTTTCGGATCATTGACTCGACCCTGCGCGAGGGTGAGCAATTCGCCTCTGCCCACTTCACGCCGGCGCAGAAGATCGCGATCGCGCAGCAGCTCGACCGTTTCGGGGTCGAGTACCTCGAGCTGACGTCGCCGTGCGCCTCGCCACAGTCGGACGCCGACCTGCGCACGATCGCCGCATTGCCGCTCAAGGCCAAGGTCCTGACGCACGTTCGCTGCCATCTTGATGACGCAAGGCAGGCGGCGGCGACCGGCGTGGACGGGATCGACGTGCTGTTCGGAACGTCCTCGGCGATGCGGACGTTTTCCCATGGGAAGACCGTCGACCAGATCATCGAGATCGGTACGCAGGTTGTTCGGTACGTGCAGCAGCAAGGTCTCGAGGTCCGCTTCAGTAGCGAGGACTCGTTCCGGTCCGAACCGCGGGACCTGCTTCGCGTCTACCAGGCGATCGACCAGCTGCACCCGCAGCGCGTCGGGCTGGCCGATACGGTCGGGATCGCGACCCCGAACCAGGTGTACGAGCTGGTCTCGATGGTCCGCAAGGCGGTCGACTGCGACATCGAGTTCCACGCCCACAATGACACCGGCTGCGCGATCGCGAACGCCTATGCGGCCCTGGAAGCCGGCGCGACACATATCGATACCACCGCGCTCGGCATTGGCGAGCGCAACGGCATCGTGCCGCTCAGCGGTATGATCGCGCGCCTGCTCAGCGTCCAGCCGGACCTGGTCGCCCAGTACCGGCTCGAGGAACTTCCCGCTCTCGACCAGATGGTCGCCGAGATGGTCGGCATCGCGGTCCCCTTCAATGCCGCGATCACGGGGGAGACCGCCTTCGCCCACAAGGCGGGCATGCATACGAACGCCGTGCTGAAGGATCCGTCGTCCTACGAGATCTTCGACCCGGCCTGGTTTGGTCGGGAACGGACCGTGATGGTCGGCCACCGGCTGACCGGCCACAACGCAATCCGGCACCGTGCCACCACGCTCGGGCTCTCGCTCACTGAGCCCGCGGTTCGCGCGCTCACCCAGGAGGTCAAGCGGCGGGCGGACACGGGGCCGCTGAGCAACGACGAGTTGGACGACCTGCTCCGGGCCTTTGTACCGGCATAAGAAGGAGAAACCATGGGAACGCTGACTGAAGAGATCTTCTCCCGCCGGCTCGACCGCCCGGTCCACGCCGGTGAGATCGTAGTGGCGCCCGTCGACTACGCGATGGCGCATGATGTGACCGGCCCGCTGGCGATCGAAGCCTTTCGCAAGCTCGAGGTCCCGCTCTGGGATCCGGAGCGCGTCATCCTGGTCTTCGATCACATCCTTCCCGCCAACACGGTGGCGGCGGCGGGCCTGCACAAGCTCGTCCGTGACTTCGCCGACGAGTATGGCGTCACGCATGTTTTCCAGGAAGGCATCTGCCACCAGCTGATGGTGGAGAAGGGCTTCATCCGGCCGGGCGGCATCGTCGTCGGCGCCGACTCCCACAGCACGACCTACGGCGCGCTCGGGTGCTTCGCCGCCGGATTCGGATCCACCGACATCGCCGTCACGTTCGCTACCGGCAAGACCTGGTTCCGCGTGCCGGAGACGATCCGCATCAACCTGCATGGCCGGCTGCCGGCCGGCATCTACCCGAAGGACCTGGCGTTGCAGGTGATCCGGCGGCTGGGCGCCGAGGGCGCGAATTACCTGGCGGTGGAATGGGGCGGTGACGCGGTTGCGGCGATGCGCATCGACGAGCGATTGACGCTCGCCAACCTGACGGTTGACTTTGGCGGCAAGGCCGGACTGTGCGAGCCTGACGAGCAGACGAGGCGCTACCTCCACGATGCCGAGGTCTCCGACCTGCATCCCATCAATCCGGTCTACCGGAGCGTCGTCGATGTCGACGCGGAGCAGCTGGAGCCGCAGATTGCCTGCCCGCCCGCGATCGACAATGTCCAGGACCTGAGCGCGGTCGAAGGCACACAGCTGGACGAGGTGTTCGTCGGCAGCTGCGCGAACGGCCGCATCGAAGACCTCGCCATCGTCGCCGAAGCCTGGCAGGGCAAACAGCTACATCCCCGCACACGCACGATCGTGGTGCCGGCGTCGAAGGCCATCTACATGGAAGCGCTCGCGCGCGGCTACATCCAGACCTTCATGGAGGCCGGCGCGCTGGTGATGAACGCCGGCTGCGGGCCGTGCCTCGGCCGCCAGCACGGCGTCCTCGGCCCTGGCGAGCGCGCGCTTTCGACCAGCAATCGCAATTACTCCGGCCGGATGGGGAGCCCGCAGGCCGAGATCTACCTGGCGAATCCGGCGGTCGCCGCAGCCTCGGCGCTGGCCGGAGAGATCGCGGACCCACGTAAGTCTTTGCCCACCCTGACAGGTTTTGGGAGGTTGGTCAACTGAGATGGGACGAGTTTTCAAGTTCGGCGACGCGATCTCGACCGACGCGATCATCCCGGGGCGCTACAACGTGACGACCGACGCGGCGGCGCTGGGGAAGGCCTGCTTCATCGAGGCGCGGCCGGACTTCAGCGCGACCGTGCAAGCGGGCGATGTCATCGTGGGCGGCCGGAATTTCGGCTGCGGCAGCTCGCGCGAGCACGCGCCGATGGCGATCAAGGCCGCCGGCGTCCAGGTCGTCATCGCCAGGACGTTCGCGAGGATTTTCTATCGAAATGCGATCAACATCGGGCTCCCGGTGATCACCTGCGATGCCCTGTACGATGCGGTACGGGACGGCGATGCCATCGCGGTGGACGTGCGATCGGGTGTGATCCAGGTCGGCGCGACGACCTTCCAGGGTGATACCCCCGGCCCGGTTGCGTTTGCCATCATGGAAGCCGGGACCTTGATCGATCTGATCAAGTCGAAGGGGTGGGCAGGCATCCAGCAGCGCGAGGAGGTAAGCGTATGACGACGGGATTGACGGCCAAGTGCCCGGAGTGCGAGGGTGACGTGAGCCTCGCGGCGGGCGTTGAGAAGGGCGAGATCGTGCCCTGTCCCGAATGCGGGGCCGAGCTCGAAGTCATCGCCCAGGACCCGGCGGAGCTCAAGCTCGCGCCGGAGGAAGAGGAGGACTGGGGCGAGTAACCCGCGGATCGGCGTCCTGTGTTCGCGCATCCGGGCCGAGGAGAAGCTGCTCTTCGAGGCCTTCACCCGGCGCGGGCTCGCCTTCGATCGCATCGATGACCGCGAGCTGATCTTCGACCTGGGCCAGCCACGCATCCAGCACGACGTCGTCCTGGAACGCTCCCTGCACCACTCGAGGGCCCTTTATGCGTTGCGGATCCTGAACCAGTGGGGCGTCAAGACGGTCAACACCTACGAGGTGGCGATGACCTGCGGGGACAAGATCAACACCACGACGGCGCTGGTCGCCGCCGGCATCCCCAGCCCCCGCACGCTGATCGCGTTCACGCCGGAATCAGCGATCGAGGCCATCGAGGAGATCGGCTACCCCGTCGTCCTCAAACCCGCGATCGGATCGTGGGGACGGCTGCTCGCCAAGATTTCAGACCGCGAAGCGGCCGAGGCGCTGCTCGAGCATAAAGAGACGCTCGGCTCCTACCAGCACGCGATTTTCTACATTCAAGAATATGTACGGAAGCCGGCCCGCGACATCCGGAGCTTCGTCATAGGCGATGAGACGGTGTGCGCCATCTATCGCGAGTCCCAGCACTGGATCACGAACACCGCCCGCGGCGGCAATGCCCGCAACTGCCCGATCACGCCGGAGATCGACCGCCTGTCGCGCGCCGCGGCGGCGGCCGTGGGGGGCGGTGTCGTCGCCATCGACCTGCTCGAGCACCCCGACGGCCTCCAGGTCAGCGAGGTGAACTACACAATGGAATTTCGCAACAGCATCGAGACCACCGGGGTCGACATCCCCGGGCGCGTCGTCGACTACGTGCTCCGCGTGGCGACTCGCGAGCCTGTCGCCGTATGATGCCGAGCCCGTCCGCCGAAGCCACGGGCAAAGAACTCGACGGCTTCGAACTTCTCACCAACATGGTTCGCATCCCGAGCGTCTCCACGCAGGAACATGAGCTTGGCGCCTGGCTCCTCGATTATCTGCCGGCGCTCGGGTTCAGGGTTAGTCGCGACGGCGCCGGCAATGTCATCGCCGAGCGTGGCGCCGGACCGTCGGAAATCATGTTCCTCGGTCACATGGACACCGTCCCCGGGGCAATTCCCGTTCGGGAGGAGGGCGGCCGGCTCTTCGGGCGCGGCGCCGTCGATGCCAAGGGGCCGCTGGCTGCCGCCATCACGGCCGTCGCGCGCCATCCGGTCAGCCGCTCGCATCGCACCACGATCATCGCCGCCGTCGAAGAGGAGGGGAGCTCGCGCGGCGCTCGTCACCTCGTCTCGCGCCCGGCTCCCGATCAGCTCATCGTCTTGGAGCCCAGCGGCTGGGATGCCGTGACGCTCGGCTATAAGGGCAGCCTCGCCATCCGCTATCGGCTGAGCCAGTCCGTGGCCCACGGCGCCGGCCCCACCGGCAGCGCCGCGGATCACGCCATCGCCTTCATCCACCGGTTGCAGGACCATGCCGCGAGCGCCAGTAGAGACCGCGGCATCTTCGACCGGGTCGATGTGCGCGTCATCGAGATGCACGCCGCGCATGACGGGCTTCGCGATCTCGCCTCGGCGACGATCGGCATGCGCCTTCCACTGCAATTCGATATCGAGGCGCTCAGGGCGGCGCTCGAGGAATGGCGGGGCGAGGCCGAGATCGCGATCGACCACGCGGACGCCGCGGTGCGGGCCGAGAAGAACACGCCGCTGGTTCGGGCGTTCCTGGCGGGCATCCGGTCGGCCGGCGGGACACCCCGCTTCAAGAACAAGACGGGGACGTCCGACATGAACATCGTGCTGCCGCTCTGGAAGTGCCCGGCGCTGGCCTATGGGCCAGGCGATTCGAGCCTCGACCACACGCCGCTGGAGGCGATCGAACGTGATGAGTTCGAGCGCGGCGTCGCCGTGCTCTCCGCCGCCCTGACCCAACTGGTCCCGGCGTGAAAGCCTCGATCGTCGGCGGCGCCGGTTACGCGGGCGGCGAGTTGCTCCGGCTGCTGCTGTTCCACCCCCAGATCGAGGTGCAGCAGGTGACTTCGGAACGGCTCGGTGGGAAATTCGTGCACAGCACCCACCCCAACCTGCGGAAGCAGACGGACCTCCGCTTCGAGCCGCGCGCCGCGCTGAAGCCGGTCGACGTGCTGTTCCTCGCGCTGCCGCACGGGCAGGCGAGCAAAGAAATCGACAAATACCTGCCGCTGGCGCCGATCGTCATCGATCTCTCGGCCGATTTCCGCCTCCACGATGCCGCGCAGTACCCCGTCTGGTACGGCTGGCAGCACCCGCAAGCGCGCCTGCTTGGTGACTTCGTTTACGCGCTGCCGGAGCTTCATCGCGAGGAGATTCGCCGGGCGTCGCACCTGTCGACCGGTGGGTGCCTGGCGACCGCCAGCATCCTCGGCCTGTACCCCCTGGCGAGGGCGGGCGTCGTCGACCAGGCCATGCCGATCGTGATCGAGGGGAAGTCGGGCTCGTCGGCGGGCGGAGCGGAACCGGGGCCCGCCTCCCACCACCCGCACCGGAGCGGCGAGATCCGCTCGTTCGCGCCGACCGCCCATCGTCACACAGCGGAGATCATCCAGGAGCTCGCCGGACCGGACGGGAAAGGACTTTCGATCGCGTTCTCCGGGACGGCCGTCGAGGCCGTCCGCGGGATCCTGGTCACGGCGCATCTCTTCCTCAAGGACGACCTCAGCGACAAGGACCTCTGGAAGATCTATCGACCGGCGTTCGCGAATGAACCCTTCATGCGAATCGTCAAGGAGGGCCAGGGGATCCACCGCGTACCCAACCCCAAGATCCTGTCGGGAACAAACTACTGCGACGTGGGGTTCGAGCGCGACCCCCACTCGCGCCGGGTCGTGGTGATGAGCGCGATCGACAACTTGATGAAGGGCGCGGCCGGTCAGGCCGTCCAGGCGCTGAACCTCCACTGCGGCTGGGACGAACGGACCGGCCTCGAGTTTCCCGGCATGTATCCAATCTAGTCGTGCTGGTCATCAAGATCGGCGGCAGCCTGACGGATCTCGACCCGCTGCTGCGCGACGTCGCCGCCTGCCGGGAGCGACTCATCCTGGTCCACGGCGCGAACAAGGAACTGAACGAACTCTCCACCCGGCTCGGCTACCCGCCGCGGATGGTCACCTCGGAGCGAGGCGAGGTCAGCCGCTTTACCGACGCCGCGACCATGGATCATTTCCTGATGGCCTACGCAGGCAAGCAGAACAAGCGCATCGTCGAGCTGCTGCGCGCCCTCGGCGCGAACGCGGTCGGCCTCACCGCGATGGATGGCGGCATCGCGATCGGCCGCCGCAAGCCGGACCTGCGTATCAAGGAGGGCGACAAGGTGAAGATCCTGCACGACGATCACAGTGGCAGCATTGAGGAGATCGATCCCAAACTCCCGCGACTCCTGCTCGAGCAGGGCTACCTACCGGTGATCACCCCACCGGCGATCAGCCGCGAGGGGGTCGCGATCAACGTCGACGGCGACCGGCTCGCCATGGAGATTGCGGTCGCGATCGGCGCGGAGCGCCTGCTGATCTTTGCCGACACACCGGGCTTCATGCGTGACGTGGCCGACGAGCACTCCGTCATTCCGTTGATTCGGCTCGACCAGGTCGACTCGGTCAGCCAATATGGGAAGGGCCGCGCCCGGGTCAAGCTGCTGGCCGCGGCCCAGGCGATCCGGCGCGGCATCCAGGCCGTGGGCCTCCTGGATGGGCGGGGCGAGCATCCGCTGACGCGGGCATTCGAAGGAGCCGGGACATGGATCACACCATAGCGGCCGCCGGCCGCGCCACTCTCCGATCGATACCCCTTCACGCGGATCGCGGCATCTCGCTGGTGCGTGGCGAGGGTTGCTATCTCTGGGACCAGCAGGGCAAGCGCTACCTCGACCTGATGACGAACTACGGGGTCAACCTGCTCGGACACTCGCACCCGCTCGTGACTGCCGCCATCGAAGCCCAGGCCCATTTGCTGACGAACGCCCATCAGAGCTTCGGCAGCCCGGCGCGTGACGCCTTCCTACAGGCACTCGGAGCGTTCTTGCCGGCCGATTTGAGCAGGATCTCGTTCGGCAACTCTGGCGCCGAGGCCGTCGAAGCAGCGCTGAAGTACGCGCGGGTGGCCACCGGGCGGATCGGCGTCATCGCCACGCATCGCGCTTACCATGGCCGGACGTTCGGCGCACTGGCCGCGACGTCGGACGCGAAGTACCGAGACCCGTTTGCGCCGATGCTGGAAGGCGTCCGCCACGTCCCCTTCGACGACCTCGCGGCGATCGAGCAGGCGATCGATGCCTCCACCGCCGCCGTCATCATCGAACCGATCCAGGGTGAGGGCGGCATCCGCGTGCCGCGCGATGGTTACCTGCGCGCGATCAGCGAACGCTGCGCAGCCAACGGGAGCCTGCTGATCTGCGACGAGATCCAGACCGGATTCCGAACCGGACGTCCGCTCGCCTTTACGGCAGAGGGGATCGTGCCCGACATCCTGTGCCTCTCGAAGTCGATCGCCAACGGCCTACCGATCGGCGTGACCGTCACGACCGAGGCGGTCAGCGAGCGCATCCCGAAGGGAAGCCATGGAAGCACCTTCGCCGGCAACCCGCTGGTCTGTGCCGCGGCCACCGCGACGCTCAAGGTCCTCGACGATGAACCGCTCCATGCCGAGGCCGCCGAAAAGGGCCGTCGTTTCCAGGAGAGCGTCCGCGCGCTGGGGTCGCCGCAGGTGCGCGAGGTCCGCGGTCGCGGACTGATGCTCGCCGTCGAACTGAAGAAACCGGCCACGCCGGTCATCAAGGCGATGCAGGAGCGCGGGGTCCTCGTGCTACCCGCCGGCGGGACCGTGATCCGGTTTCTTCCGTCTATCCTGATCGATGACGCGCAGCTTGACGAGGGCCTCTCAGTCCTCGGCGAGGCCGTAACGAGGGCCGGCTAGCAAGGTCGCCCGCGCGTAAGGTTCGGACATGGGCTACGAGTTCCGGTCACCACAGACCTGGCGGGGGATTCCGGTGATTCATATCGCCCTCGGCAAACGCGTCGACGGCCGATACCGTGTCTCCCGAGCGCGCGGGATCATCGCGGTTGGCGACATCGCCACCGGCGTCATCGCGGTGGGACCGGTCGCGGTGGGGTTGGTAGCCGTCGGGCCGATCGCTGCGGGCCTTGTCACCCTGGGATTCGTCGCCGTAGGGCTGGTGAGCATTGGGATTGTGGCAGCAGGCATCGTGGCTGCCGGCCTCCTCGCGGTCGGCTTTGTCGCCAATGGCCTGATAACGGTCGAGGCTTGGGTGGGATGACGTACACGCGGCTGCGGCCACGGTGGTGACGTACGTGGCGATGCTGCGCGGCATCAACGTCGGCGGAAACGCGATGATCAAGATGGATGCCCTCCGGCAGCTCGTCAGCGAGCTGGGTTACTCGGACGTTTCCACCTACATCCAGAGCGGCAATGTCGTCCTCACCAGCCGCAAGGGCACGACCGCCACGATTGGCGCCGGCATCGAGGCTCGTATCAAGAAGGACCTCGGCATGCATGTCACGGTCATCGTGCGCACCAATGCCGAGCTGGCCGCCATCGTTCGAAAGAATCCGTTCCTGCCGGGCGCCGATCCGGCCACGCTCTACGTGATCTTCCTGGCCTCGCCACCGGAGGCTGCCGCGCTCACCCGACTGGATCCGAAGCTGGTCGCCCCAGACGAGTTCCGTGTCATTGGGCGCGAGGTCTACGCCCGCTATCCAAACGGGTACGGTCGGAGCAAGATGACGAACACGTTTTTCGAGAACCGGCTCCGCCTGCGCGGGACCGCCCGCAACTGGAAGACGGTCACGAAACTGCTGGAGCTGGCCACAGCTCAAGCGGCAAAAAAATAGAGGGCCGCCTCCGACGGCCCTCTCACACCGCAAAGCTTTAGTCGACGACGGTGGTCTTGGTCCGGTTGCGCGCCATCAGGCGGATCAGCGACACGATGCCCCACCCGATCAGCGTGTAGATGATGATCGCGACGACCGACTCCGGCTCGAAGACCGAGCGGCCCTGCGACGCCGTATTGAAGATGCCGTGGAACGGGGCGACCAGCGGATCGGTGAGCGCGTACATGAAACTGACAAACGCGGAGGCGGTGCTGGCGCCGAACATCTTGAGCAGGAATCGGATCGCGATCAGGGTGTCGATCAAGCCGACGACCCACCAGACGACCTGGGCGACGCGCTCGTTTCCGGCGCCGCTTCGATAGATGTCGGTCCGAGATGTCCGGACGCCGGCGACCGGGGCGACCGGAGTCACGGGAGTCACCGGTTGACCGGTCGTGGTCTCCTGTCGGATGACTTCGCGCTCGTTGTATTCAGCCATTAGTTCTCCTTGGTGAGCCGAGGATCCATCGCGTGGGCTCAAAAGCTACATTTATGGTAGCAGCTTTTATGGCAATGTCAACGCTTAAATAGCTGGTGTGTTGCAGTTCAGCGAATCTGTCATCCCCTAACAGTTCTGGGAATCTGTCACCCCATGAGGAAGGGAGACAGCATCACCATGACTGGAGCTGAGCAGCGGCGGCTGATGATCTTGAACCAGGTAGCGGCGGGCGTGTTGCTGAACGCCGAGGCGGCGAACCTCTTGGGGCTGTCGGTTCGCCAACTGCAGCGGATCCGGGCCGCCTACCGGGAGACGGGCGCGCTGGCCTTGGCCCACGGCAACCGGGGTCGGCGACCGAGCAATGGGCTGGCCAGCGCACTCGTGGCCCGCGTGGTCGAGCTGGCCACCACCAAGTACGTGGGATTCAATCAGCACCACCTGACCGAGATGCTGTCCGAGCACGAAGGGCTGACGCTCTCCCGACCCACCGTCCATCGGATCCTGAAGGCGGCTGGCGTACCGGCTGCCCGGAAGCGGCGCCCCCAACGGCATCGGCGCCGGCGCGATCGGTATCCGCGGCCGGGCATGCTGTTGCAGATCGACGGCAGTCGCCATGACTGGTTGGAAGGTCGCGGACCCTGGCTCACCCTGGTGGGCGGCATCGACGACGCCACCGGGCTGGTGCCCTGGGCCGGCTTCCGTGAGCAGGAGGATGCCCAGGGGTATTTCGAGTTGCTCCGCGCGGTGGTGCGCCGCTATGGGATCCCTCTGGCTCTGTACTCCGATCGGCACGGCATCTTCTTCAAGACCAAGGATCAGCACCTGACCCTCGAAGAAGAACTCACCGCTCGACGCGAGCCCACGCAGTTCGGTCGGCTGCTCGAGGAGCTGGGGATCGAGTTGATTCTGGCCCGGACGCCGCAGGCCAAGGGCCGGGTCGAACGACTCTGGGGCACCTTCCAGGACCGGCTCGCCAGCGAGCTCCGCTTGGCTGGCGCCGGATCCGCCGCCGAGGCCGACCAGGTCCTCGCCCGCTATCTGCCTCGCCACAACCGACGGTTCACGGTGCCCGCCAACGATCCCACCCCGGCCTGGCTGCCCTGGCCCAAAGGCCAACGGCTGGACGACCTCTTCTGCTTCAAGTACCGCCGGGTGGTGGCCAACGATCACACGGTGCGATTGCGCTCGCAGGTGATCGACATCCCACCCACCCGAGCGCGACTGAGCTTCGCCAAGGTGGAGGTGGAGCTCCATGAGCGCTTCGACGGCACCCTCCGCGTCTATTACCAGGGCAGCTGCCTCGCGACCAAAGTGCTCGACCAAGCCAAACCCGTCTATCGTGTCGACCAGCACTCGCAGGCGACCGACTCACACGAGCCCAGACTGCTCACCTCCGACCCCATCCCCGTCGCTCCCGCCGCCCCCTGGCGTCCTGCCGTCAACCATCCGTGGCGAAGCCGAGCCGTTCAACCCAAATGACAGATTCCCTGAACCGTCACCACGACCGATTCGCTGAACCACGACACGCTTAAATAGCTGGTGCATGCCGACGGAATCACGGGGTTTCCCTGATTCGAGAACGGTCGACCAGGCGCAGTATGGGTCCATTCCACCGATGAGGATTGAAATCGACGGGCACAGCTGGACTGAAGTTCAGGCAAGGGTGGGGTGATAGTCATGCGAGTAGCCGCCAAGCCAGCCGGTCTGGCGTCGACCCTCGTTACCGTACTGGTTGTCTCGGGTTGCGGTGGTCACGCCGCCACCGGGCCCTCACCAATGCCGCCGCCCGTGGCGATTTCGGTAACAGACACCTCTCCGCCGCCCGGCGTGAATGTGCCCGGTGCCCACTGGATAATGGTTAAGGGAGCCGGCGCAGTCGCTAAGAGTGAGCAGGTGGCTGCCGTTTTCCGTCCGCCCGGGCAAGGGCCCTTTCCGCTTGTGATCGAGCTTCACGGAAGCGAAGGTTTGTCGGACGTCGACGTCGCGTGGGCGGCCCGACTGGCGGCGGCCGGGTTCGTCTCGGTGGCGGGCTGCTGGAAGCCGGCCGCTGGGCCGCCGAACACGATTCAGTTCTACGAGCTGACGGTTACCCTGATCGACTGCCCGAAGTTGCTGGCCAGTGATCTCGATTTAGTTGCCGCGCTGATTGCGGTTGGCAGGAAGCAGCCTGGCGTGCGCACGGATGCAGTTGCACTCTATGGCTTCTCGGCTGGCGGCACGCAGGCCTTGGCGACAGTCGCCGCTCGCCGCGACGGCCGGTGTCGGGGAATAGCCGCGTGCCCTGGCCGATGACCACGGGATAGGTGAGCAGGGGCGCAGGGCCCATCGGCCGCGCTCGAATCCGCCCCTACGGGTCCTCCTCCGGCCCGCCGAGTCCCTGCATCACTCCATCGATCGGAGACGTGCGTGACGGTCGTCGGTTTCATGGTCGCAGTTCCATCCTCGCTAGCAGGAATGATCGGTCGCTCACGTGCCCTCCCAGTCGGCGCTGACTCGGCTGAAGCGCTTGGCGCCGTCCGCGACAACCGTGGCCACAAACTCAGCTGCAGCCCTCCGTCGCTGAAATGAAGACGCGTCCCAACGATTGGACGAATCGCCTCGCCAATAAGCCAGTGCATCCACGATCAGCAGGCGCCATTCCGGAAAAGCATTGAGCGCATACTCGCCGGCCTGTTCTTTCGAGAGAATCTCCGAAGTCGCCAAGGTGGCATGCAGTCGCGGAGCGCCGAGCACGCCCCATGCAACGCCGCGAGGAAACAGCGCCTTGGTACCAGCCCAAGTGGGCCGCCGTATCAGATCAGACCAGCTTGCCCAATATCCCGCAAGGTTCGCGGCAACCCATCGATGGAGTTCGCGCGGGTCGCTGTAGACGTTTATCGTGCCGGCATCCGGTCCCCGCATCGCCACGCCCCGTTTGGCAAGTACCTGCCAGGTGACGGGATTGACGTCAAAACCGCTGCCAACGAAGAACCGGCCTGCCCGCTGCGATGCGATGGGTTTGATCCCGCACGGCGACGAAGCGAGGTCCTTCCAGGTGACGAAGACGCCGTTTAGGCCCGCGGGCCAACGCCGGTTCCCGGTTGCCAGTGTCCACCAGACTGCAAGGGCGCTGCCCCACCAGTTGAGTGCTCGGAGCAACAGCAGTTCCCTGCCGGTGCTGCTTCCGTCAATCACCGCGACGAAGTCGATATCGCTACGGCCAGGCCGGAAAGCACCCAGGGCAACCGAACCGACCAGATAAAAGGCTTCGAGCCGGCCAGGCAGGACGCGGTCAAACACACGGAGATAACTCCGGACAACTCGTTGCACCAGAACTGGAAGCATGGGTCTAGGATGCGCCTTCGGCATCGTTCCTACCCAGTCATGGCTCGGGTCAGGTACATGGTCCTGCGAGGGCTGCGATCCGTTGGCAACGTAAACGTGGCCGACCTAAAATTAGGGTTCATGCCCCCAACTTTCGACCTGTTTTCGCCTGCCGCCCGAGCCTGGTTCTCGGACGCCTTCGAAGCGCCGACTACGGTGCAAATCGAGGGCTGGCGGTCGGTGGCATCCGGCGCTCATACCCTGATGGCGGCGCCGACCGGCAGCGGTAAGACGCTGGCGGCGTTCTTATGGTGTCTTGACCGCCTCGCGACGGAACCCGTTCCCGCGGAGGCCGAGCGATGCCGCGTTCTCTACGTGTCGCCGCTCAAGGCTCTCACGGTTGATATCGAACGGAACCTCCAGGCGCCACTCCGCGGCATCTCGCTGCACGCTGAGCGGCTAGGCGCCATTATGGCGCCCATTTCCGTCGCCATTCGCACCGGTGATACAACGCCGCGTGACCGGCGCCAGATCGAGCGGCGGCCGCCAGACATCCTGATCACGACGCCCGAATCGCTGTTCCTGTTACTGACAAGCGCCGCGCGACAGATTCTTCCGTCCATTCGCTGGGTGATCGTGGACGAAATTCACTCCATGGCCCAGACCAAGCGCGGCGCCCACCTGGCGCTCAGCCTGGAACGGCTCTCGGCGATGACCAAAGTCGAGCCGCAGCGGATCGGCCTCTCGGCCACACAACGCCCGCTCGAGGAAACGGCGCGGTTCCTCGGCGGAAGCCGGCGCCCGGTGACGATCGTGGACGCGGGCAAGATCAAGCCACTCGAGATCACGGTCGAGGTGCCGGTGGACGACATGGCCAACCTGGAGCGGGGTGCTGATGTCTACAGCGGCCCGGCGGCCGTGATCGGCGCCGAGGAAGAGGCGCCCCGACGCAGCATCTGGCCGGCGATCCACCCGCGCATCCTGGAGCTGATCCGAACCCACCGCTCGACCATCATCTTCGTCAACTCGCGCCGCCTGGCAGAGCGATTGGCCGCCCACCTCAACGAGCTGGCCGGGGAAGAGCTGGTGCGCGCCCACCACGGCTCGATCGCCAAGGAGCAGCGGATGCTGATCGAAGACGCGCTCAAGGCCGGCCGCCTTCCGGCGCTGGTCGCGACCTCGAGCCTGGAGCTCGGCATCGACATGGGGGCCGTCGACCTGGTCATCCAGGTGGAGTCGCCGACGAGCGTGGCGAGCGGCATCCAGCGGATCGGCCGGGCGGGCCACTCGGTGGGCGAGCCGTCGAAGGGAACGATCTTTCCCAAGTACCGCGGCGACCTGCTCGAGACTGCGGTCGTGGTCGAGCGGATGCTGGCGGGCGAGATCGAGACCACGCGCGTGCCTCGGAATCCCCTGGACGTCCTCGCGCAGCAGATCGTCGCCATGTGCGCGCTCGACGAGTGGTCGGTGCCGGCCCTCTCCGAGCTGGTGCACCGGGCCTACCCCTTCAGCGACCTGGGCCCGCGGGCGCTCGAGGCGACGCTCGACATGCTGAGCGGCCGTTATCCGTCGGACGAGTTCGCCGAGCTGCGACCCCGGATCGTCTGGGACCGTCTCGAGGGAAAGATCCGCGGCCGTGCCGGTGCGCAGCGACTCGCGGTTGTCAGTGGCGGCACGATCCCGGACCGCGGCCTGTACTCCGTTAACCTGCTTTCGGACGGCAAGCGCGTCGGCGAGCTGGACGAAGAGATGGTCTACGAGATGCGCCCGGGCGAGACCTTCGTGCTCGGCGCGACCACCTGGCGCGTCGCCGACATCACGAACTCGCAGGTGATGGTCACGCCCGCGCCCGGCGAGCCGGGACGAATCTCCTTCTGGCACGGCGATGCGCTGGGGCGCCCGATCGAGGTCGGTCGCGCCCTGGGCAAGATGACGCGCGAGTTGCTCGGGCTCGATCATGACGACGCGATCGATCGTCTGCGTGAACGCTCGAAGTTCGACGAGCGCGCCGCCGGCAACCTGATGGACTACCTGTCGGACCAGGCCAAGGCAACGGGAGCGGTCCCGGACGACCGGACAATCGTGGTCGAACGATTTCGGGATCAGTTGGGCGACTGGCGGCTGTCGGTCCTGACGCCCTTTGGTGCGCGGGTGCACGCGCCCTGGGCGCTGGCCGCGAAGGCCCGCATGCAACAGCAACACGACATCGATGTCCAGTCGATCTACACGGACGATGGCTTCGCGCTCCGGCTCCCGGAGGCTGATGTCGCGCCGGATGTCGCGACCATCCTGTTCGACCCGGAGGAGATTCGCGAGCTGGTCACAGCGGAGTTGCATGGGTCGGCGCTCTTCGCCTCGCGCTTCCGCGAGAACGCCGCCCGTGCCCTGCTACTGCCCCGGCGGAGGCCCGGCGAGCGGACGCCACTCTGGCAGCAGCGGCAGCGCAGCCACGACCTTCTCCAGGTCGCGGGCAATCACCCTGACTTCCCGATTTTGATCGAGACCTACCGCGAGTGCTTGAGCGACGTCTTCGACATGGACGCGCTGCGCGAGCTGATGGCCGCCATCCGGTCGCGTGAGGTCCGGACCGTTGTCGTCGACACGGATCGCGCCTCGCCCTTCGCCTCGTCGTTGATCTTCGACTACGTGGCGCAGTTCATGTACGAAGGCGACGCGCCCCTGGGCGAGCGCCGGGCGCAGGCGCTGACGCTGGATCGCGAGCTGCTCGCCGAACTGCTCGGCACCGAAGAGCTTCGCGAACTTCTGGACCCGCGCGCCGTCGATGTCCTCGAGCTGGAGTTGCAGGGTCTGCTCGAAGCGCGCTGGCCGCGCGATCCGGACGAGGCGGCCGACCAGTTGCGGCGGCTGGGAGACCTCGACGCTGACGAGGCGGCGGCCCGCGGCATCCAGGGTCCGTGGCTGGAGGAGCTCGAACGACAGCGGCGCGCCGTGCGCGTCCGGATTGCGGGCGGCGAACGATGGATCGCGGCCGAGGATGCGGGTCGCTATCGCGACGTGCTCGGGGTCACGCTGCCGGTTGGGCTTCCGGAGGTCTTTCTCGGCCGCGCCGAGGATCCACTGGCCTCGCTCCTCGTGCGCTGGGCGCGGACGCACGTGCCGTTTACGAGTGCCGATCCGGCCGGCCGCTGGGGCCTGTCCACCCGTGAAGTCGATCAGACCCTGCAGCGCCTCGCCGGACGCGGGGACCTGCTCGCCGGGGAGTTCCGACCGGGTCATGCGGGTCGCGAGTATTGCCATCCCGACGTCCTGCGGACGCTGCGGCGGAAGTCGCTGGCGGCGCTGCGTCGCGAGGTCGAGCCGGTCCCGGTCGAGGCGCTCGGTCGCTTCCTGCCGGCCTGGCACGGCGTCGGGATCCAGGCAGCCGGGATCGAGCGCCTCGCCGAGATCGTCTTCCAGCTGCAGGGCCACGCTATCCCTGCCTCAGTGCTGGAGCGTGACGCCCTGCCGGCCCGGATGCGTGAGTATCGCCCGCAACTGCTGGATCAGCTGATCTCGATGGGCGAGGTCGTCTGGATGGGCCGCGGTTCACTCGGCCCGCACGATGGACGCATCGCCCTCTACCTGCGGGCCGACGCGGCACGCCTGATTGGCGAGCCCGCGCCGGCGGAGGGCGACGTCCAGGCTCGTCTGCGCGCACATCTGCAGAATCGTGGGGCTTGCTTCTTCAGGGACCTTTATCACGCGGCCGGCCAGGGCGACGAGGAAGCAGTCCTCGATGCGCTCTGGGACATGGTCTGGGCGGGAGAGGTGACCAACGACACGTTCCTGCCGCTGCGGATGCTCGGGCCGCGGGTGCGGCGGAATCCACGACGGCCGCTGATGCGGCTCGGGCCGCCCGGCGCCGCGGGCCGGTGGTCGCTGGTCAGCGACCTCCTGCACCCGACGGTGTCATCGACCGAGCACCTCCACGCCACGGCCGGGATCCTGTTGCAGCGCTACGGCGTCCTGACCCGCGAGGCCGCGCTGGGCGAGGGGATCGCCGGAGGATTCGCGGCGCTCTACCCGGTGTTGCGCGCCATGGAGGAGGCCGGCAAGATCCGGCGCGGCTACTTCATCGACGGCCTGGGCGGATTGCAATTCGCCCTGCCCGGCGCCGTCGACCGTCTGCGCGCCGCGCGTGATGAAGAGGGTAAGGTCATCGCGCTGGCGGCGACGGATCCGGCGAGTCCTTACGGGACGGCGATCCCCTGGCCGCCGCATGAGACACGGATGGCCCGGGCCGCCGGCGCGTATGTCGTCCTCGACGGCGGTGAGTTGCGGCTCTACCTGGAGCGCGGCGGCCGCTCGCTGCTGACGGTCGGCCATGTGACCCTGCCGCACTTGCAGGCATTGGCCGGCACTGCGGCGCGCGTCGACAAGCTCGAGATCCAGTCGATCGACGGCGCCCCGGTCAAAGAGTCGCCGCTGCAGGATCTTCTGCGCGAGGCCGGCTTCGGCACGACGCCGAAGGGCCTCGTGCTCTGGCCTGAACGACGGCCCGCCCATGCCTGAAGGCGACACCATCTGGCGGACGGCGGCCGCGTTGCGCCGCCGCATCGAGGGCAAGGTCGTCACCGAGGCGCGTCCCGAGCGCATCCGGCGATTGGAGGGCCGGCACGTCCTCGCTGTAGAACCGACGGGCAAGCACCTGATCATGCGATTCGACGGCGACATCGCGCTGCACTCACACATGCGGATGACCGGCTCGTGGCACCTGTACCGGCCGGGGGAGCGCTGGCGGCAGCCGGAGTATCGGGTCACGGCCATGCTGGCCTTCGATGACGTCGTGGCGGTGTGCTTCGCAGCGCCGGTGGTGGAACTGGTCCGCGACCCGCGGCGAACGGTCGAGCACCTCGGTCCCGACATCCTGGTTGAGCCTTTCGCCATCGACGAGGTGATCCGGCGCGCGCAGCTCTCAACCAATGCCACGCTCGGCGAGCTGCTGCTCGACCAACGAGTGTGCGCCGGCATCGGCAATATCTACAAGTGTGAGGCACTGTGGGCGCACCGGCTGGACCCGTGGATGTCGCCGGCGACGCTCGACGATGGCAAGCTCGCAACGCTGTATCAAACGGCGAGAACGATGATGCGCCGGGCAATCGTCGGGCGGGGCTTTTCCGACCGGCACGCGGTTCACGGACGCGGCGGACGGCCATGCCCGCGCTGTGCAACGCCGGTTCGGATCCGCGCCCAGGGCGAGCAGGCGCGCTTGACCTACTTCTGCCCTCGCTGCCAGCAGGGTTGTCGCGAAAGGTAATTCCTAGGCTTACGACAGACAGCTGTCGTAACCATGCCTCACGATGAGAGCATGGCCGAATCAGAGAGTCCGCTGGAGCTGATCCGGCGCGGTTTCGAGAGGCTGCCGGGCTGGATGGCGCGGCAACCGGATGAGGCCTGCGGGCCAGCCGCCATTGAGCTGCGGGAGTTCTCTGACCGCTCCGAGGCGAACCAGGCCGAGGCCCTGCGCCGCTTCGAGAAGTCGGGCGCCTGGGCTTCCGACGGTTCGCTCAGCATTGTCGCCTGGCTGCGCAGCCATGGCAAGTTGTCGGGCGGAGCCGCGATGGAGCGGGTGGCGATCGCTCGGCAGCTGGCACAGCTGCCGCAGACCGAGAAGGCCTTTCAGCGCGGCGAGCTCGGCTACCAGCATGTGGCGATCATGACCCGGACGGCGGAGCACGTGGGGATCGCGGCGGTCCAAAAGGCCGAATCGACGCTGCTTGCGCAGGCGCAGAGCCACGACCCGGGCCAGTTCGTCACGATTGCCAAAGAGTTCGAACACCGAACCGATGCCGAGGCGGCGCTGCGGGAAAGCAACCGGGCCTTCGGCCGGCGTTGCTTGCACTTGAGCGAGCCCAGGGATGGGCTGGTGCATCTCGACGGCCTGCTCGATGCCGAGGGCGGGGCGACGCTCAAGACGGCCCTGGACAAATTGATGCCGCCGCCTTCAAAGACCGATGACCGGACCGCCGAGCAGCGGCGGGCCGATGCGATGGTCGACCTGGCGCGCACGGCGCTCAGCGGCGGCAAGCTGGGCAGCACCGGCGGGCAGCGGCCGCACCTTGTCATCACTGCCGGCGTCGATACCCTGGCAGGCGTGCCTGGTGCAGTGCCGGCGCGAATTGACGGCGTCGGGCCGATCCCCGTGGAGACCGCGGAACGGCACGCCTACGACGCGACGGTGAGCTGGCTGCTGGGCAAGGCGGAATTCGAGAGCGAGACCAACCACGCGCACCGGCAGATTCCACCCTCGACTCGCCGGGCGCTCGTCGCCCGCGATCGCGAGTGCGTCTTCCATGGCTGCCACCGGCCGGCGGGCTGGTGCGATGGGCACCACCTGGTCTTCTGGTCGCGTGGCGGCGAGACGAAGCTCGACAACCTGGCGCTGGTCTGCGGCCGGCACCACCGGATGCTTCACGAAGAAGGTTGGACGTTGGAACGCGTGGGCGGCCGGTGGACAACGAAGCCGCCTGACGGGCGCGCCTCGCCTCACGCCCGATCGGCTTGAGTCTGGTTTAGCCTTTTCCGTAGACGGGCACAGCGACCCCGGTGACCGCGACCGCCGCATCACTACAGAGAAAGCCGATCACCTGGGCAATCTCGGCCGGCGGGACGGCTTTTTCGAGCAATTTCTCCGGCATCGATTTGCGATTCGCGGGCGTGTCGATGATCGAGGGGATCACCGCGTTGACGCGGACGCCGCTGCCCTTCAATTCCGTGGCCAGGACTTCTGTCAGCTTGATCACGCCGGCCTTGGCGATCGCGTAGGCAGCCGCGCCACCGTCGGCCGTAACACCGGATCGCGACGAGACATTGACGATGGCGCCGCCCTTGTTGCCGGCGAGCATCCGGCGTGCGCCGGCCCGGCATCCCCACCAGGCCGTGCCAAGGTTCAGATTCATCATCCCGGTGTAGTCGTCCGGATTGGTGTCGACGACCTTGCCAGCCTTGAATCCTCCCGTCGCGTTGACCAGCCAGCGCGGGCTTCCGATGGCATCGATTCGTCCCCAGAGCTCGTCGACTTCCAGGCGCGACGTGAGGTCCGCAGTGTCGCCACGGACGACGCCGGGATATTTCTCCTGGAGTTTCGACACCTCGCCGCGCGACCGCGCCACGGCGATCACCTGGTCTCCACGTCGGGCAAAGACATCGACGATCGCGGAGCCCAGGGCACCCGTCGCGCCGCAAATAACGGCCAGGTCGGCCATGTCAGGCCGCTTCCCTGAGCCGATAGCGCAGGAACAGGTGTGACTCGTGCTGCCGGACGCCCCGCAACACGGCCCACTTCAGAGCTTTGCTGAAATCGAGCCCATGGATGAGGCCGAATGACTTGTTGTCGGCCTGGCCGGCCAGCGCCGGCGACACGGTCAGGAAGAGCTCGTCGACGCGGCCTGCCTGCACCAGCTGGCCAAAGAGGCTCGGTCCGCCCTCGGTCAGGATCGCGCGATGGCCTTCCGACGCCAGCGCCGACAGGATCACCTCAGGCTGGAGATGCGGGCCCGTCGAGACGCCGATGACCCGCGCGCTGCTCGGGAGACGCCGGCGCAGTGCCGCTTCTGATTCTTTTGTCGTGAGCACCAGGGCGCCGTTCTGGATCGCCCGGTCGGAAGGGTCGAGATCGCCCCGCGCGCTGACGATCACCAGCGCCGGGTCAAGGGCGCGCTGGTGTTTAGCCCGGAGTGTACGAAACCCCTCGGCGGCCGCCGGAAAGATATATTGCGGCGTCCAGAGGGCCTTGCCACCTTCGGCGCGGACGGTGCCGGCCCCGACCAGGATCGCGTCGGCAAAGGCACGCAGCAGTCCCATGACGAAGCGATCGGCCTCGTTGCGGCCACTGATGATCCCGCCCGAAGGCGCCCGACCATCCTCGATGGCAACGATCCCGTCGATCGAGCTGACAAAATTCGCGTAAACCTGGGGCGTGTCAAGCGCCAACTGGCCACCGTAAAGCCTGGCGAGGTCCGGAGGGAGTTCCTCGGCGGACGACGTGGCATCAAAGAGGGGAGTCAGCGGCTTCAGGGGTTGAGTCCGGTGAGCGCGCGGCCGCGCAATGCAGTGAACTCGATTCGTAGCTGCGGGTCACTTTCGTACTTGCCGCGCCAGAACGTCGTCCGCGTCGTCGACTCGCCCTCACGAACGCCGCGCATTTGCGTGCATAAATGCGCCGCCTCCAGGTAGACCGCCACACCGTGCGCCTGCAACATGTGGTCGAGCGTGTCCGTGATCTCTCGACCCATCCGCTCCTGGACCGTAAAGCGTCGCGCGAACAGGCGAACCAGACGCGTTAATTTCGATATGCCGATGATGTGCTCGTGTGCGATGTAGCCGACGTAGGCGTGACCAAAGAACGGGAACGCGTGATGCTCGCAAAGCGCATAGAACGGTATCGGCCCTTCGACGATCTGGCTGAGCTGGCAATCGGCGCCGCCATGACACTCAGTTGGGAACGCCGTGACCAGCTTCGAATCACCCTCGTAGCCTTCGGTCGAATCAAACAGCGCGCGCAGATATCGCGTCGGAGTCTTGTCGGTGCCGGGCGTATTCAAGGTCAGGCCCATCGCACTCAGGATCTCGGTCATGTAGCCCTCGAAGCGGCGCCACTGGTCGTCCGTGATCTGCCTTGGCCGGACGCGCGTCCAGTTCGCGTCCTCTGTGTCCTCGTCCCGCAAGGAACCTATCGGGCTATCCGGCATCAGCTCGGCTGCGCCGTCTCGGCTGAGACACGAACCTCGATCTGGCCGTTCTGCAGGCGCGTCTCGTAGCGCACCTGACTGATGGTAGCCGGGCCGCCCCGGACGACGCCCGTGCAGACGTCGAACCGTGACGCATGCCATGGACAGATCACGTCATTTCCGTCCAGCTTGCCCTCGGAGAGCGGCCCGCCGGCATGACTGCAGGTCTCCCCGATCGCGCAGATCCGGCCCGCCGTCTTGTAGAGCAGCACCGGCGTCTGACCGGCCATGCCCCGAACCAGCTTGCCTTCGGCAAGCATCGCCTCAGCCAGGACTGGTGTGAACGTGTCCGGCTGGTGCTGAAACGCATGATGATTGACACCGGTCCCGATGTTGAAGACCAGCTCGCCGCCAAGGAACGCCGCCGATGTCACGAACGCATACCCGACCAACGCCACGACGATCGCGAGACCGCGCCCATGGCCCGACAGCCGGATGATCAGCGACACCAGATAGAGCACGATCGCTGCCGTATTCAGGAGTCCGTGCGCCAGGCCGACACGCCGCTCCCGGCCGAACGTCTCGTTCCAGTCCGTGTAACCGGTAACGGCCGCCCCGACGGCGGCGAGCAGGCCGATGAAGATCGTGACGTCGGCGGCCGACACCCATCCGTGAGTGCCCTTGAACAGCCAGACAATGTCGAAGAGAATTGCCAGCGTCCACGCCCCCAGCGGAATGTCGGTGATGACCGGGTGCAGCGGATGGCCTAGCCAGGTGCCATGGAGGAACGTCCTGAGCAGCCGGCCGGGACCGCCCAGGGCCTTGTAAAACGCGCCGATCGCGCCCTGGAAGCTGTCGGCGACGGGCTCCAGCCACCGTTGCCGGTCGAGAAGACGATTTACCAGCCGACTCATCCCGAACCTCCCACTCTGACCCTGATCGCTCCGCTTCGAATTCTAGGTTCGGGGCGCCGTTACGATCCGGGGCGGCCCGCGGTCGATGCAGCCGCCGACGGCCGGGCGTTACCCGAGGTCACGGGCACCTCGGTCAGCCGGGGCTCGACTTTTGGAGTCAGCGGTGGGGCAAGCTCCGGCCCGCTGCGCTCGCGGCGAGGCATGCCGGCGGCGGCGAGGATCTCGTCCTCGCCGAGCGTGTCGTGCACCAGGAGCGCCTCTGCCAGGCTGTCCAACCTGTGCCGGTTCTCAGTCATGAGCCGAATCGCCTGCTGGTGGCACTCGTCGACGATCCGGCGGACTTCTTCGTCCAGCAGCCTGGCCGTCTCGTCGCTGAGATGTTCTGTGCTGCCGTCAGCCATCGGGCTGATGTTGATCGGCCCGACCTTCGGCGACATGCCCCAGCGGACGACCATCGAGCGGGCGATCTGGTGAACCTGCTGGAGATCCGACTCTGCCCCGGTCGTCACCGCCCCGTAGGCAACTTCCTCGGCCGCGCGCCCACCGAGGGCGCCGACGATACGGCCGCGCAAATAGCTCTCCGGATAGTTATATCGATCATCGATTGGTTGGCTGTAGGTGACCCCCAGGGACATGCCGCGGGGCACGATCGTGACTTTCTTGACGGGGTCGGCGCCTGGGATGAGCAGACCCATCAGCGCATGACCCGACTCGTGGTAGGCGATCAGGCGGCGTTCGTCCGCGCCGAGGATGATCGGGCGGCGAAGTCCGAGCACGGACCGCTCGATGGCTTCAGTGAAGTCTTCCTGCGCGACAGCCTGACGGCCCTTGCGGGCGGCAATCAGCGCGGCTTCGTTGACGACGTTGCGCAGTTCCGCGCCGACAAATCCGGACGTCGCGCCGGCGATCTCGCCAAGGTTGACATCAGGCGCAAGCGGCACTCTCCGAGCATGAATGCGCAGAATGGCCTCGCGACCGGCGCGGTCGGGCGGCGAGACCGTCACGCGTCGGTCGAATCGGCCGGGTCTCAGGAGAGCCGCGTCGAGAATCTCGGCGCGGTTCGTCGCAGCGAGCACCACGACCTGCTGAGTCGGGGTGAACCCGTCCATCTCGGTGAGGATCTGGTTGAGCGTTTGCTCGCGCTCGTCGTTGCCCCCCAGGTTTGAGCCGGCGCTCCGTGACCGCCCGATGGCATCGAGCTCGTCGATGAAGATGATGCTCGGCGCTGCGGTTTTCGCCTGGGTGAAGAGATCGCGAACCCGCGACGCGCCAACCCCGACGATCGCCTCCACGAATTCCGACGCTGAGAGGCTGAAGAACGGCCGGTCCGCCTCGCCGGCGACCGCACGCGCCAGCAGAGTCTTGCCCGTCCCCGGAGGACCGATCAGGAGCACGCCGCGCGGGATCGTCGCGCCGAGGCGCTCGTACTTGGCCGGCGTTTTCAGGAAGTCCACGACCTCGGCCAGGTCGGCCTTGGCCTCGTCGATGCCGGCGACATCGGCAAACGTGATCCTGGCCTGGGCATCCGAGGTGTAAAGCTTGGCTTTGCTCTTTCCAAAGGCGCCCAGGATGCCTCCCCCGGCGCCCGCCATCGCTGCGGCACGGCGGCTGACGTAGAGAAAGGCGCCAACGAGCAGCAGAACGGGGCCGAAGCCAAGCAGGAGACTCAGCAATGGCGACTGGCCCGACCCTGCTGGTTGGGCGGTGACTGGAACGTTTTGCTTCGCCAGCAGCGCGAGCAGGTCATCCCTGGCGAAGGTTGGCCGCTGAGACTCGAAGAGCGTGCCACTCCTCGATCCGACGCTCACGCTCTTCTTGAACTCCCCCTGCAAGGTGTTGTCGCGCGCGTTCAGGGTCTTTACGTTGCCAGAATCCACCTGCTGGACAAGCGTGGTGTACGGGACCGTGACCCGCGTCGGGCTACTCGTCAGGAAGAACATCAGGAGCCAGTTCAGCGCGAGACCGGCGAGCAAGATCGTCAGGAAGCGACGGTTACGCCACATGGGCGTAACGGTGGGTGACGAGGGCTTGCGAGCGGGATTGGTGGCCACTACGTCCTGATACGGATCGGCCGCGGCTCCCAGATCATTGGGACAAATTGTGGCTTATTCATCCGAATCGCGTTGGAACCCGTAGTGGAGAGTATGCTCCGGCGATTTCGGCTCATCTTATGGCGCCTGCGCCTCGTGAAGCTCGAACGGCAGCGTTGCTGGCGGGACGTTTCCGAGATCACGGTTCGGCTGGCGCCCACGCTTGCGGCCAATGACAGCCGTAAGCCGCGGCAGCTGTCTGGCTGAGCAGCACCGGAAGGCTTCGACCGCGCCGCTGAACTAGGATCCCTGGCTGCGCAGGACGGCTTCGAACCGGGCTGCGATTGCCAGGTAGCCGAGCTCGCTCGGGTGGAATCCGTCCGCGCTGATCCAATCGGGGTGCTGATCGGCGACCTCGCCCTGGGCGTGCAGGTCGACGAGAACGGCGCCCTCTTTTTGCACGACGCGCTGGATCGCCGCGTTGTACTGATCGACGCGCGCATTGACCTCGCCTGCGGTCGGCGAACCGACCCCGGTCGGACACTGCACGCTGGGGGGCGGGCTCGCAGAGACGCACTTCAGGACCGCCGGGAGGCGATCCAGGTACGGCGTGTTGGCGACGAGTACCCTCGCGGTGCCGCGCTGCCGCAGGGCGTGGACCAGCGTATCCAGCTGGCCCTCGTAAATCGCCGGACTGACTCCCGACGTGATGTCGTTCACGTTCAGCCACACCGTCACGAGGGTTGGATGCACGGCAAGCGCCTCCGGCAGCTCCGTTTGCAGGGCAAGGGCGGTGGTCGCACCCGGGATCCCATCGTTGTAATAGATGGAGGCACGCGGCAGGGCGTCGTTGTAGACGAGCTGCGGCCAGGCCTGCCGAACGCCTTGTTCCGAGCCGGTGCCGACCGTCTCGCTGGCGCCGACCGCAACGTAGACGACTCCCGCACCGCCTCGTGCCGCTGCCGCCCCGGCCGTCGCCGTCGGCGTGGTTCGCGTCACCGCCGGCCCGCAGGCTCCCAGCGCGATCGTGGCGGCCAGCATGGCGATCAGCTGCCGGATCGGGCTCGCGTTTGTCATGCGCCACCGACGGCGTCGCGCGCCGGAAGCCGTGCCGCCTGGAGCGCCGGCACCACCCCGGCAATCAAGGCCAGTGCGATCGTTCCCGTGATCCCGGCCGCCAGGAAGACGACGGAGAAATCCCCGAGCTGAACACCTTCCAGCCCCTGGGCGATGAGGTAGCCGTTCACAATCAGGCCGACCACCTCGGCGATGGCCAGGCCGAGGATGGTCCCGAGGAGCCCACCGACGGCGCCGACGCCGAACGCCTCGCTGAGGAACCAGCGCAGCACATCGCGATCCCGCGCGCCGATTGCCTTCAGCACGCCAATCTCCCGCCGGCGCTCACGTACCGCCGCAAGCAACGCATTCGCGATTCCGAGGCAGGCGATCACGAGCGCGATCGTGCCGATGCCGCCGAGCACGATGTCGACGACGTGCAGATATTTCTGGACCGACGCCACCAGATGCTCGGGTGCGCTGGTCGCGTAACCCAGCACCGTGATCTCCCCTCGAACGGTGTGTACTTCATCAAGGCTGGTGGCGACGACGACCAGCCCGGTGTAAGCCGAGGTCGGCAGCGGAAGGTCGCCGCCGTCCCCCTCGCCCTGGAGCGCCCAGGCCCTGGCGACCTGCGTTTGCTGGATTGGCACCAGGAACTGGCCGTCGGCAACCTCCTGGGCAACCACGCCGACAACCGTCGCCCGAAACCAGCGCCCGCGGTAGGGAACCGGATCCTGCGAGTTGAACTGGGGATCTGCGAACTCGATCTCGCTGCCGACGACCACCGATGGCTTGTTGACGTCGAGGTGCAGCCGGTCGAGATAGCCCTGCGTCACAGCAACCTCGGTCAGCGAGGCCGCCGCCGGCAACCGCCCGGCCAGCACCGTGATCGGCAACTGGCGCACGCGGGAGAGATCGGCGCCGACCATCGTCTCGAAGATGGGGTCCGGAGGCCGGGTCTGCCGCTCGACGCTCTCGGTCGGTGGTACCGACGCCTTTCCGCGGGGCGGCGGGATCGCGACGACACGCGTCGCGAGGATTGGCACCACCGAGGCAACGTGAGGCGCGCGCTGGATCGCGTTGACGGCTTCCTGCGTCATGTTTTTCGCTTTCCCGGTCCGCAGGTTGTCGCTGGCCAGCTGGGTCGGGTCCGGCTCAGCCGCGGCAACCTTGATCGCGGCTGCCGGGCCGCCCTTGCTCAGCTGGCTGATCACCCGCGTGTCAGCCGTCCCGGCAATCGTTCCGAGCGCCATCAACAAGCCGGTTCCGAGTGTGACCGCCAGGATCGTCAGTGCCGTGCGTGCCGGCCGGCGGACGAGGCTGCGAAACGCAAGCCGCACCGAGTCACGCCAGCTCATGCTTTAAGCCGCCCGGCGTGAACCAGGAAGCGGCGGTCCGCGCGCTCCGCAACCGCCTCGTTATGCGTCACCACGATGAGCGTGCAGCGCTGCTCCCGATGCACCCGTTGCAACAGGTCCAGCACCATGACCGCCGTTTCGGCATCGAGGTTCCCGGTGGGTTCGTCGGCCAGGATCAGGCCCGGGTCGTTCGCGAGGGCACGCGCGATTGCGACCCGCTGGCGCTCGCCACCGCTGAGGGCGGAGGGGCGATGCCGCATCCGGCCAGAGAGCCCGACGCCGTCGAGCAACTCGCCGGCACGCCGGCTGCGATGCGCCGCCTCGACTCCAGCAAGGGCAAGGGACAGTTCGACGTTCTCCCTGGCCGAAAGCAGATCGAGGAGCCCGAAGTGTTGGAATACGAAACCGACCGTGTTTCGGCGATACGCGGCCAGCGCGTCACCGTCGAGGCTGGTGAGATCCAACTCGCCTACGCGGAGCTCGCCACGTTGCGGTCGGTCGAGGCCGCCGACGAGCGAGAGCAGCGTGCTCTTGCCGGCGCCCGAGGGACCCATCAGCGCGACATGGCCGCCAGCCGGGATCTCCAGGTCGACGTCAGAAAGGGCGGTGACGGCCTCCGCGCCACGACCGTAGACATGACTGAGGCCGCGAATGCGTACGGCACACCCCGGTGGGGGTGGTCGGACGCTCGGGACCGGGGAATTCAGGGACACCGTGGATGCGCTGCATCAATCTAGACGAAGTCCGAATCGTACTGCTCCAGCCGAATACGGCGATGCTCGGTCCTTCATCGAACTCTTAGAGTGCAAAGCGATGCCGACGATTGACGGACACCCGATCACGGTCAGCCATCCAGAGAAGATCGTCTTTCCTGATGACGGGATCACAAAGGGCGAGCTGGTTGGGTACTACGAGCGCATCGCCGACCGGATGCTGCCGCACATCCGCCAGCGGCCACTCCACATGAACCGTTTCCCGGACGGCATCGGCCGCTTCGCGATCCAGCAGAAGCGCATCCCGGAAAGCTTCCCGGCCTGGATTCATCGAACCACGGTCGACCTGCACAAGGGGGGGACCATCACCCATGCGGTGATCGACGATGCGGCGACGCTCGTCTACCTCGCGAACTACAACATGGTCACCGCCCATGTCTGGCTCTCGCGTGTGGCATCCCCAGCGCAACCGGACCAGGTGATGTTCGACCTCGACCCGGCTGACGAAGACTTCAGCCTCACGCGTCGCACCGCGCTCGGCCTGAAGAGGTTGCTCGAGGAACTCGGTCTCGTGCCGTTCGTAAAGACCACCGGATCGCGCGGTCTCCATGTCGTCGCCCCGATCGTCATCGGACCCAGCTTCGAGCAGGCGCACCTGTTTGCCGACGCCGTGTCCCAGCGGTTGGCCGCCACCGACCCGTCGCATCTGACCACGGAGTTCCTCAAGCAGAAACGCGAGGGCCGCCTCTTCCTCGACGTCAACCGCAACGCCTACGCGCAGACCGCGGTCGCCGCCTACTCGGTTCGAGCGAAGCGCGGCGCTCCGATCGCGGTGCCGATCGTCTGGTCAGAGGTGGAGCGCGAAAGCCTGCGGCCCGACGGCCTCACGGTTCGCAATATCTGGGACTGGCTGAGCGGGCGTGAGGACCCGTGGGCCCTGATGGATCAATCCGCGCGGCCGCTGCCACCGATCCCGCAGGCAGATCGCCCCGATCGTTCCGGACGCCGCAAAGGCGCCCCTCGCGCTCGCTGACGCCGGTGCCCGCGCTCCGTTGCTCGGTCATCATTCCCGCGCGCGACGAGGCGGGCGCCATCGCCGACGTCGTCCGCCGCGTCCGGCGGACGCTCGACGCCGAGGTGATCGTCGTCGACAACAACAGTACCGACGGCACGGCCGAGATTGCGAGGGCGGCGGGCGCACGCGTCGTGGCGGAGACGGTCCGCGGCTATGGGCATGCGTGCCTTGCCGGGATCCGAGCCGCGGCCGGTCCGGACATCATCGTCCTGCTCGATGGGGACGGCAGCATGTCGCCCGAAGAGATCCCGTCACTGCTGCAGCCGATCGCGGCGAACGCGGCCGATGTCGTCTGCGGCTCGCGCGTCGCGAGGGCCACTGCCGGCAGCATGCCGGCACACCAGGCCTTCGGCAACTGGCTGGCGGTGACGCTGTTGCATCTCCTGTACGGCGTCAGGCTGACCGATCTCGGGCCCTTTCGCGCGGTCCGGGCGTCGACGCTCGCGTCTCTGCAAATGCGGCCATCGCGATTCGCGTTCCTGGCCGAGATGCTGGCGCGGGCCGCGCGCCGTGGCGCTCGGATCGTCGAGGTCGAGGTCGGCTACCGGGCTCGCATCGCCGGGCAATCGAAAGTCGGGGGAAGTGTGCGGGGAAGCCTCGAAGCCGGCACCGAAATAATCGCCAGTCTGATTGCGAACCGCATCGACGACTGGGCTGCATGGTCTCTCGGGATCGGCGCCAGCGTCGCGTTTTTTCTGCTGGCCTGGCTACGCCACGCCAGTCTTCGAAGCACGGCATACGACCTCGGATTTTTCGACCAGGTCGTCTGGAACGCGTCCCACGGACACGGACTGGCTTCGAGCTTTCTCGACTATTCTTTCTTCGGCCAGCACTTCGAGCCGGCCCTCTTGCTATTCGTGCCCCTGTACGTCCTGCATGGGACACCGCTCTGGCTGCTCCTCGGGCAGTCGCTGGCGCTGGGCCTGGCGAGCGTCCCGCTTTTCGCCCTGGCACGCGGCTGGCTCGGCCGGCAGCTCGCGTGGGTCGTCGTCGGGACATACCTTGTCCAGCTGGGCGTTTCCCGGACGGTCGCCTTCGACTTTCATACCGAGGCGCTCAGCGTGCCGTTCGTGTTCCTGGCCCTGCTGGCGCTCCGTGACCGGCATCGGACCCTCTTTTTGATCGCTGGCACTGCCCCAATGCTGTGCAAAGAAGACGGAGCGCTGGTCACGGTCGCGCTGGGGCTCGTAGCGCTGCTCGTCATGCGCGATCGGATCGCGCTGCTGCTCTCGGCCGCCGGACTTGTGTCGGGCGGGGTTGTCCTTCTGGCGGTCATGCCGGCCTTCCGGCATGGGCTGCCCGGTGACCTGATCGGGCGCTACGCGTATCTGGGGTCGTCACCTCGCGACATCGTCTTGCATCTGTTCACCGAGCCCGGCATCGCGGCCAGCCATCTCCTGAACAGCGGCGCCCTTCCGGCGGTCGGCCTTGCGCTCCTCGGTGTGGGCCTGCTCCCCCTGCTCCGACCCGGGCTGCTGCTGATCGCGCTCATCCCGCTGACACCATCCCTGCTGTCCGGCGACCCCGACCAGGCAAGGTTGATGTTGCATTACGGGATCGACGGCATCCCGTTGCTGCTGCTGGCCGCGATGCTCGGGCTGCACCGGCTCCAGCCCTCCGCGCGAAGCGTTGCGATCGGGACCGTCGCGCTCGCGGCCGGCGGACTGGGTGTCTTTATCGCCCTCTCTCCGCTGCCGCGCATGGTGCTCGCCGACGTCCCAGACCTGTTCGGCCCCGCCGGCGCGGTTTCCGTTTTGCGTCACATTCCAGCCGACGCCCCGGTTGCCGCCAGCACGGCGCTGGTGCCCCATCTCTCCGAGCGCAACACGATCGATGAACTGCCCTGCGGCGCCGGCCAGACCGCCTGGGTCGCGGTCCTCGCGGACCGGCGCCCGAGCGCGCAGAGCCTGCAACACGGATATGCGCCGACGATCGCGAACCTGCCGCGCCTGGGCTATCGTCCGGTGGCGACGAACGGTGCGATTACGGTCTGGTCCGCACCCGGAGGTGAGGCCCAGGCTCCCGCATCCTGCTTTCCGTCGAGGTAGCCTGCCCAGCAGTCCAGCAGGCGCACGGGATACGATGCCATGCCCGGCAGTGGTGGCCGCGTAGACCGGGAGAGGACGACGATGCTGCGCCGCTCCAAGCGCATCGTGTGGGCAACGGCCCGGACGGTCCCGTGCGGGTCGTGCCCGACTCCGGTGATACGGACGTCGGGGTAAAGCCACGAGGCCGGATGCCAGGCATCGCTGAGGCCGACCGTGTAACGACGCCGGATCCGATCGACAGCGGCGTCAAGCTGCTCCGGGCGGGCGAATCGCGCGGCGATGCGCGCCTGGTCGCTCTGTTCGATGCGCCCATCGTCCCTCCGTGCGTTGCCGTGCACGGGCCTGACCGTCAAGCCGGCGCCCAGGATGGTAAGGTCGCCCAGCAGCGCCCGGATGTTCCGGCGGCTGAGCTCGTCGCCCGCATACATGCCGTAGGTCAACGTCGGGGACAACGCCTCGAGGTAGAGCGGGGGTGGCTCGATCGTATACCCCGTGATCAGGCCGCTACGGGTCAGCTGGTCGAACCTCGCCACGGTCTGCGCCATCATGCCGATAGCTGAACCGGATGAAGGATCCGGCGCTCACGGAGGACGGTTTCAGCGGCACCGAAATACTCGCGGATCGTGCCCTGCGTCCGGATCCACTGCAGGTATCGCTCGATGCCGGCGGCAAGGTCGGTTTGCGGCACAAACCCGGCGGAGCGCGCCTTCGTGATGTCGGAGATCAGGTCCCGCATCTCGCCGGGTCGGAACTCCCCACGACGAATCGGCTCGAGGGGAACATCGAGCGCGCCCGCGAGCAGGGTCGCCAATGCCTCGATCGAGACCCCGCGGCCGCTGCCGACATTGACTGCCTGCCCATCGAGGCGATCCGTTAACGCGGCCAGGAGATTGGCGGCGGCCACATCCTCGACGAAGACGAAGTCGCGCATCTGCCCGCCGTCTTCGTAGAGGACCGGCGGCTGCCCGTTGAGCAGGCGCGTCGCGAAGATCGCGATGACGCCGGTGTAAGGGTTGAAGATCGATTGGCGCGGTCCGTAGGTGCAGGAGTATCGGAGCGCGACCGTCGGGATGCCCGTCTGGCGTCCCCAGGTCAGCGCCAACCGCTCCTGGTCGAGCTTCGTGATGGCGTAGACGGTCTCGCCACCGATGGGAGCAGTCTCCGGAGTCGGTTTGGCGATCAGCGGCCGCCCGCACGCCGGGCAGTGAACCGAGAAATCACCCACGCTGAGCCGGTGCTGCAGCCGTGGCGGCGGAAACATCATTCCGTGCAGGGCACACCAGCCAGCTCCTTCCCGGTAGACAGCCTGGGACGACGCGACCACCACCTTGCGGACGGGCAGGCGCTCATCGCGAATGACTTCGAGGAGCTGCGCGGTGCCGAGACTGTTGACCTCGACGAACTTCGCGATCTCGGGCATGTAGCCGCCGTAGGCCGCCTGGTGGAACACGACGTCGATATCCTCGAGGGCCTGGCGGACGCGCGTCCGATCACGGACGTCGGCCTGGACAAATGTCGCCGCCGCCGGGATCCAGCCCGGCTTCCCGTTGCGATGCGTCTGCGGCTCGAGGTTGTCGAGAATCCGAACCGACCAGCCCTCGCGGAGCAGCAGGTCGACGATATGGGAGCCGATCAGCCCGGCTCCGCCGGTGACGAGTGCGCGCCTGCCCATCCTCATGCGACGATCCGTGCCTTCACCTTGTGGATTCCCGTGGCGCCCGCCGGGGCCGTTCCCTGTCGCTGTGCCGTCTGCAGATCGCCCGCGCCGTCGGTGGCCCGCACCATGAGGACGTACTCGCCCGGTCCGGCCGGGCGCCAGTCCGCATGCCACATGACCCACGCCAGCTTCGACGGGGCGTAGTCGATGGTCACCGGTCCCCACGACTGTCCGCCATCTCCGCTCAGTGCGACCGCATCGATGCCGCGAATGCCCGCGAACGCGACGCCCGTCACGCGAACGGTGGGCATCTGCGACAGGCTGACCGGTGCGGCTTTTGGAAAGTCGATCCGCGACATGGTGTGCACGACGTCGGGGTTCCAGCCCTGCGATTCGTAGTAGCCCTTCTCGGCGTGGTCGACCAGGCTGATACGGGTCAGCCACTTGACGTTCATCTCGCCATAGCTCGACGGCACGACGATCCGAGCAGGGGCGCCGTGCCGCTGGCGGAGTGGCTCCCCATTCATCTCGTACACCACCAGGGTCGACGGCTCCATCACCTTCGCCCTGGGCATCGTGTGCGTGAAGCCATCCGCTGCATGCAGCACGATCTGGACCACGCCGGATTTCGGCCGGCTCGCCTGCAGCAGATCGGAGAGGCGAACGCCTTTCCATCGCGCATTGCTGAGCAGGTGGTAGCCAACCCCATTGCTGATGCATTCCATGCTCGACTCCTGCGTGACGGCCGGAAGCCTGGTCAGCGCCTGGTAGTCATAGGTCATCGGCTGTTCCACGAGCCCGCTGACCTCGAGCCGCCAGGTCGCCTGGTCCACGTAGGGGTCGATCAAATTCTTCGTAACCACGTAAAACTTGTCGGTTGGCGTGACGGGGTCGAGCGGGGCCTGCGTCTGCGTGCCGTCGTACACGAACGCGCCGCGGTTGAAGAGCCTGCCGATAAGCCCGCCGGATGCAGCTGCCAGGACGAGGAGGCTCGATGAGGCGAACAGAAAGCGGCGCCGGCTGGCTGCGTTGGGTGAGCTGGGTGAGCTGGGCCGAAGCGTCGGCGTGGCGCCCAGGGCCGAGAAACTGACCGCCAGGACAATCGCAAAGACTGCCAGGCCGAGCAGGAGGCCGATCGCGGTCGTCACGTTGGCAACGGCGGATGGCAGGCCACGGTAGTTGGATTCCAGCACCGGAAAGAACACGGCCACGAGAGCGATCCAGACCAGCGCCACACCGGCGCCTAGATACGGGAGGCCGTTTCGCCACCGTCGCGTCGCCATCGCGTAGGTGGCACCCGCCACCACCCCGAGGGCCACCTGGGCGAGAAATGACGAGAAGTAGGCGATCTCTTTGGAGACCATCGTCCCACCGAAGATGCCGATCACTTTGAGAAACGTGAACACCGGGAGCAGCGGCAGGAACCGATCCGCACCCAGTTCGCTCACCAGAGGTATGCCTGCCAGGGATCGGAGCAGCAGCCAGGCCAGCGTCATGGCGAGGCCGGCGATCCCACCCGCGAGCGCGCCCCGGACGAGATCGTCGCGCCGATGCGGGGCGCTCATGCGGCCACGGGCTGCCAGGCGCGCAGCGCCTGACGCGTGTGCACCAGGTCCTCGCGGACGCGGGCGATCGCGACCAGGCGCTCCAGGTCCGCGGCGTCGTCGACGTCGAACAGTGTGTCGGTGAAGGAAACGGCCAGGCCGAGGGCTTCCGCTCGCGCGACGAGGTCATTCATCGCATTCGGAGTTGTCATCTCCACACCGCGGAAGACGTCATGCCAGCCGCGCATGCCGATCAGGTAGTAACCGCCGTCCTCGACGGGGCCGATGACCAGGTCGTTGTGCCCCAGTGCGCCGAATGCTTCATGAATGACGCCCATGTCGATCTGCGGCGAGTCCGAGGCGATCAGGACTACGCGCTCCTCGCCGCGCCCGGCAGCATCCTCAAAAAGCCGCGCCTGACGGGTGGCCCAGTCACCGTCGCCCTGTTCGCGATGCGGGCGGTCTGCCCATGCTCCGGGTGTCACGTACCAGCAGACCGGAAACGAGGCGGAGGCGAGCTTGACTTCCAGATCCTCGAGAAAGGCCGAATAGAGCGCGGCTGCCGCCTCGTAGCCGATCGTCAGCCCCAGGCGGGTCTTGACCTGGCCTGGGCGGGGGCTTCGAGCGGCGACGTAGCAAATCTTGTTCATATCAGTCCGTAACGAATGCGACTGACCGCCCATCGGGGGCGGCCAGTCTGCATACGAAAGTCTCTGTTAGGCGGCGACGATGTGGACGGTGCCGAGCGGAATCCCGCGCTTGAAGAGCGAGACGCCGAAGGTCTGGTTGAGCGCATCGGCAGCGGCCTGGCTCAACTTGGCGACGGTGCCGTCGAGCGTGACGTGACCGGAGCCATCCTTACCGACCATGACTTTGCTGCCATCGAGTTCGAGCAACATGACCTGGCTGCCGCCAGCCGTCGCGGTCAGGGTCGAGGCGCCCGGATCGACGATGAAGTCGGTGACCGTCAGCGACTTGCCGCCGGCCGAGAATGTCAGGCCGCCGCTGTGCTTGACCGTGCCGCGAATGAACGGCAGGTCGTTCTGCGGGTAGATGTCAACGTTGCCGCCGGTGATGGGGAAGGTGACCTTGACCATGCCGCCCGAGGCGTCCGCGGTGGCCGGCGCAGCCGGCGCAACCTTGACGTTGTTCTGCTGAAGCACCATCGCGGTGCCAGGGTCAAGCGTGACGGTCGTGCCGACGCCGCTGAGCGACTTGATGCTCGCCGCCGGCGTCGCACTCGTGCTCGCCGACGTGTTTCCTGAGTTCGTGGCCGTCGTGCCACATGCGGCAAGTAAGAATGCCGCGCCGCCTGCTGCCGCCAATACTCGAAAGTTCATCAATGAGGCCTCCTTAAGGCTTGTTGGAATACGTGATACTCATACCTACGCACGGCACCCGGATTAGGATCAGTCCGTGACCTCCAGGCGACCCATGCATGTAGCCAACCGAACGGCGAAATGGGCCTCGCGAAACCCGGCATACAAGCGGCTGGCGCGCGCCGGCTACGTCATTCGCGCGTTTCTCTACGGGTTCATGGGGTTCATCGCGCTGCGGATCGCGATCAGCGACGTTGCGCAGAATTCCGACCAGGAGACCAGCCTGCTTGCCGTGGCCGGCTTTCCGCTTGGTCGTCTCCTGCTGATCGCCGCGGTCGGATTTCTCGCTGCCTATGCGCTCTGGGGATTCATCCGAGCCATCTACGATCCGCTCGATCGCGGCGACGACGCAACCGGGATCGCGACCCGGGTGGCGTTTGGTTTCAGCGGCTTCGCCTACCTGGGGCTGACGCTCTTTGCGGTCGGCTTGCTGACCCAGGGTGGGAACAGCAGGCACCAGGACGAGGTCCAACAGCTCGCCGGCCGGGCCCTGACGGCGCCAGCCGGGATCGTGCTCGCGGAGGTGGTGGGACTGATTGCCATCGCCGCCGGGCTCGGCCAGCTGGTCGAGGCCTACCGGGCGACGTTTCAGAAGGACTTGAAGCGCCGCCAGATGTCCAGGAACGAAGCACGCGTCACGCAGGTGCTCGGTCAGTTCGGCTTCGCCAGCCGCGGCGCAGTCTTCATCCTGATGGGCTGGTTTATCCTGCTTGCGGCCCTCCAGCACAACGCGCACCAGGCGCGCGGCTACAGCGGCATCTTTGCCTACCTCCTGACACAGGCCTACGGCCGTCCCGTGCTCGGCGTGCTGGCGCTCGGCTTCATCGCGCTCGGCCTGCACAGCCTGGCGCTCGCGCGCTATATCCGCCTCCCCGGTGACCGGCGCTAGGCCGCCATACTGAAGGCGATGGCGAAGCGCAGCCAGTTCATCTGCCAGCACTGTGGCCGGCGGGTGTTCGCCGAGGGCGGGCCGCTGACGCAGCTGCGCCTCTGCCGTTCCTGCTTCGAGAAGGCCCGTGAGGTGCAGCGCCAGGAGCTGGCGGAAAAGCCGAAGCCGGACTAGTACCAGGCGGGGGCCGAGGTCGCGGCGAGGTCGAGGCCCTGCGTGACCTGGAGCGGCACGATCGGCGCCGCCGTGGTTGCGACCGGGGGGACGCTGACTGTGGCGCTGGTCGTCGCCCTCGGCGTCGCGGTCGTCTTCGGCTTTGGCGTCGCGACCGGCACGACGGCGCCCACCGGGACCCACCAGAGCTCGAAATGGCCCGCTACGCCGGACGGCGCGTAGTAGGCGAGGCCCGCTCCATCCGGGGACCAGGTTGGTTGGGCGTTGAGGCCGCCGTCGATCAGGACGCGCACGGGACCGATCGCGGTACCGCTGAAGGGGGCCACCTCGAGACGCGTGCTCTGTTTCCCACCGCTACAGATCATCGCCAGCTGGGCCTGATCGGGCGAGAGGGACGGCTGGCCGCAGTCGTCCTCCGCATTCGTGAGCGGGTAGCCGAGGTAGCCGGCGCGGGGTTGATACCAGATCTGGGACTTGACGCCGGTCGGCTCGTTCACATGCCGGACGAACAACGCGGCGGTGCCGGCAAGCGGGATCGGCTCGATGTCGCCGCCGGTATGGTCATTCGCGGTCGTCCGGCGCCGGGCCTGGGCCTGGCTTCCGTTGAGCGGCATCGTCCAGATCGAGAAGTCGACCTGGTAGCCGTACTTCGGGCTGTCGTAGCTGTAGAGAACGGACGCGGAATCGGCGGTCACTCGCGGATAGAAGGCCCAGTGGTTGGCGTCGATGATGCGGCCGGCGTCGTGGGTCAGTTGCTTGAGGACGTGGCCGTCGAGATCCAGCAGGTACATGTCGCTGGACTGGGCGCCGCGCTGCACGGCGACCAGCTTCGTGTGGTCCGGCGTCAGCGCCGGCTGGGCCCAATTTCCAGACGCGAGCTGGGTGAAGACGCCGTCTCGCAGCCTGAAGAGGGCACCGCCCTGGACCACGTACATCGTCCCCGGGAGCTTGAACTTCGGCTTGACGACGGTTGGTGGCTGGGCGGCCTGCTTCACGACCTTGTCCTTCAGCGAGCCTAGGTAGAGGTATGTTCCGGAACCGACGAGCAGCATCAGCGGGATGAGCAACAGGACGCCGAAGCGGCGGAGGATCACGGGAAGTTCGCTCGAACCAGGGGGTTGATCTGCGCCCAGTTGGGGAACATGACTGATTGTGCCCCGACAAAGCCGTAATAGGTAAAGGTCGGCGGGAGCAGGACGATCTGCTTGATGTTCGCGGGATCGAACCCGTTCGCGACCCCCAGGAGGGCACGAATCCGCTCCAGGCTCATGCTGGTCTTGAATTCGCCTGCCATCGCGTTCACGATGTCCGGCAGGTTGGCCGCGTTGAGCGTCGCCGCCTTCGCGCGGATCGCGACCAGGACCTGCTGCTGCCGCTGTGACCGGCCGAAGTCACCGTTGGCATCGTCATGCCGGGATCGCACCCATTGCAACGCGTGGCTGCCGTCGAGATGCTGCGCTCCGGGCAGCACCGCCACGCGGGTGTACCCATAGATATAGGTGACGTCGATGTCGTTCGGATAGAAGTCGTCGAGGACCGGATTGCTCACATAGACGTCGACGCCGCCGAGCTGGTCGATCAGACGGATCAGCCCCTTGAGCCCGATCCACGCGTAGTCATCGATGTGGACCCCGAAGTTGCGCTGAACGGTCGCGATCGCCGCGCTCGCGCGACCGTAGGAGTAGGCCCCATCGATCTTGCCCCGTCCGCCGGTCGAGAGCGGCACCCACAGATCGCGCGGGATCGAGAGCATGGTTACCTGTTTGCTCGCCGGGTTGACCCGCACCAGGATCATGGATTGGGTCAGAACGTGGTCGGCGCTGAACTTCGAGTCGTCGTCGGAACCCAGCAACAGCACCGTGAACGGGGCACCGGCGGCGAGGGCCGGGGTGGCCGTCGTTTTCACGCCCGGGGCGTTCGGGACCTCTATCTGCTGGCCCGTCTGCGCGACACCGGCATTGAGCACGGGGAAGAAGTACGCGACGCCGCCCGCGATGGCGGAGAGCGTCAGGGCCGCGATCGTCAGAACGGTGAGGCGCACAGGATGCAAACGGGAGGCGCGGCGTCGCCTTGCAGGAGCGGCCTGGTACATCGGGACGTGAGCATCATGCATGGTCGGTATTAAGACGACGGTGAGCAGCCACCGGCTCGCGACTCGGAAACGAGCTGAGCCGTAGAAAGGCTACGGTACCGGGCCGTTTTAGGCGCAAACACAAGAAAGGCAGGGCACCAGCCCGCGACGGGCGCCTGGTTAACCAGCCGGTTCCGGTCCGTAAACTGCAGGGGATGGCTGACGAGCGCAGCGCCCCGATCCCGATGACCCAGGCCGGCTTCGAGGCCCTCAAGACCGAGCTGGCCGAGTTGAAGGCTCGCCGGCCGGGGCTGGTCGAGGAGGTCTCGGCGGCTCGCTCGCAGGGGGATCTGAGCGAGAACTTCGCCTACCACGACGCCCGCCAGCATCTCGGCATGCTCGACGGCAAGATCCAAACGGTCGAGGCGACCCTTCGGCGCGCCCAGGTCGTCGCCGAGGGCGGTGCCAAAGGCGTCATCCGGATCGGCTCGACCGTGGTCGTCAAGGACGAGTTCGGCGAGTCGAGCTACGAGATCGTCGGGCCGACCGAGGGCAACATGGCCCGCGGCCTGATGTCGATCGCGTCGCCACTGGGAAGCGCGCTCGTCGACCGCCATGCCGGCGAGACCGTGAGCTTCAAGACGCCTGGCGGGGAGCGGAAGGCGACGATCGTCAGCGTCAGCTAGCCTCGGCGTGCGCACGATCGCGACCATCGGCGTCTACGACTCGAGCCTCGAGGAGTTCCTGGGGAAGCTCCGGCGCCATCACGTTGTGCTTGTCGTGGATGTGCGTCAGCGTCGTGGTGTCCGCGGGCCGCAGTACGCCTGGGCCAACTCGCTCCGGCTGCAGGCGGCACTCGAGAAGGCCGGAGTCGCATACCGGCATCGCCTCGACCTGGCGCCGACGACGGAACTCCGGCAACTCCAGTACCGCGAGGACGATCGCCTTGGCGTTGGGAAGCGTTCGCGTGTCGAGCTAGCGGTCGAATACCGGCGCCACTATTTGACGGAAATTCTCGACCGAGTCAATCTTCGGGCGTTCCTCGAGTCACTTCCGGACGGTGTCTCCGCACTGCTCTGCGTCGAGCGGGACGCAAAGGCCTGTCATCGTTCGCTGATCGCGGCGCGATTGCACGCGCGGCTCAAGCTGCCGGTCGTGGAACTCTAGCGAGGGTCGGCCGGCTAGCAGGCGTAATCGGCGTCGAAGCCGGATTGGATGTACTGCACGAACCAGACCGGGTCACCGGTGAAGCTGGTACGACAGTAGGCGCGAGCCTTCTTCGCGGAAGAAGCGCCGGTCGCGACCCAGTCGGCGCTCACTCCGGAGATCGCGAGCGAGCCGACGATCGTCCGCCACTGGTAGGAGGTGGAGTAGATGCCGACCGAGGCCGGTGACTGCCGGAGCACGGTGTCGACCAGGCCCTGGAGCGTGTACTGGTTCAGGCTGAGGTCGGTCGATGACCAGCTGTTGGCGGTCTCGACGTCGAGCCACCAGCTGCTCGGATTGGTCACGCCCTGTGAGGTGGCGTAGTCGATCGAGCGGGTCGCCTCGCTGCAGCCCACCGCCCACGCAGCCTTCTGCGAGCTGGTGCCGCTGACGGAGCTTGACTGCGTCACGCAGGCGGGAAGCGTGTGGGTGGCGTCGACCTGGGTGTAGACCGGGTCGTAGCCCGTATTGAGGTAGAGGGCCGCATTGGGCGTATGGCTGACCTCGTCAGTAAGGCAGGGGTTGTAGTGCGCGAAGGGATAGCCGGCATCGACGCCAACGATGCCGAAGGCGCCGGTCGGGTAGGCGCCGCCACACTGCGGATAACTGATGTCGTAGCCGGTCGAACCACTCGTGTAGGCGAGCGCCCCCATAGTGCCGAAGAGGGCCATGCCCGCCGCCAGCACCAGGGCAGGCAGAAACGTTCGCTTGGATTTCATAACTGGCGCTCGTCATTCTCACGCCCAGGCCCCAAAGAGTCAACCAGCTGACGGCACCCGTGGCGTGACAGCCTTGTTATCAGACATCACCGAAGCGACCGCTTCGGCCGGGCTGCTGAATATGAGTTGGAGTCGGATAAGACAGCAGACCTATCGCATTGTCTTACAGCGCCAGCGTCATTTGAGCTGGGCGAGGCCCTGGACGAGGCGGCGGTTCTCCTCAGGCTGCCGAACCGTGACGCGGATGTACTCGGCCAGCGGATGGGCTGCGCCGAAGGTCCGAACCACCAGGCCCACCCGCAACAGGGCCGGCGCCGCCTTGCGGCCGGTGTGGACCAGTAGGAAGTTCGCGGCGGACTCTCGCACCTGGAGGCCAAGGCTCGTCAGCTCGGCACGGAGTCGCTCGCGTTCGGATTTAATGGCCGCCACCCGCTTGCGCATGCCGTCGAGGTCCTGCATCGACTTCGCGCCCAGCGCCTCCGACACCACGCTGATGCTGCCCGGCGGCCGCACCCGGCGGAGCGCATCACTGATGGCGGGGCCGGCCAGCGCATAGCCCACCCGGGCACCGGCCAGACCAAAGGCCTTGCTAAGCGTGCGGCTGATGACGACGTTCGGCATCGACTCGATCAGCGGTAACGCCGTGACGCCGGACATCTCGAAGTAGGCCTCATCCACAAGCAGCACGCCCGGCGTCGCTTGCGCGAGCTCGGCGATGAAGTCGAGCGGCAGCAACTCGCCCGTGGGATTGTTCGGATTGCAGAGCCAGGTAAAACGCGCCTTGCTGGCGTGGCCAACGAAGGCGGCGCGATCAAGCCGGAGGTCGACCATGGGGACCTCTTGAATTGGTCCGCCTGCGATCTCCGTCAGGATGCGGAACATCGGATAAGTGGGACGCGCCATGACGACGGTCGTGCCGGGGTCGATGAATGCCTTGGCGCAGAGATCGAGGATCTCGTCCGCGCCCGCGCCAACCGTTATTCGATCCAGGGGGACGTCGGCGTAATCCGCGATCGCCTGTGTCAGCGCCCCGTAGCTGGTGTCCGGGTACTCGTTCAGCGCAAGCGGCGGCAGGTCCTCGAGCGCGACCCCTGGCCACGGGAACGTGTTGGTATCGAATCGCACCACCTGGTCCTCGGGCACGCCCGCCTGGCGAGCAATACTCGCGCTGGGCGGCTCCCATTCGTAAGGATGCATGGCACGAATTGCATTCCGCGGTGGGGGCGCAGCCTTCGACCGGGAATCCATGATCTCCATACGGTAGAAGACCGTGGGGTCGCCTCGTGATTGAGATCCGGGCCCGCCTGGCATGAGCTGCTTCGCGGGGCCGTTACAGTCCTAACCATGGATCACGCCCATGCACGGCTGGCAACTACCCGGAACGGCAAGGCGGCCGCGGCGCTGTATTCGGTCGCGGTCAACCTGGTGCTGATCGCCGCCAAGCTGACGGTCGGCCTGATGACGGGTAGCCTGGCGATCCTGGCTGATGCGGCCCATTCATTCCTCGACCTGTCGGCCAGCATCTTTGCCTACGCCGGGATCCGGACAGCCGAGAAACCGGCGGACGCGGAGCATGCCTTCGGTCACGCGAAGGCCGAGAACATCTCCAGCCTGATCCAGATGTTCCTGCTCGGCGCCACCTGCATCGCGATCGTCATCGAGTCGGTGCGACGATTGATCGTGACCTCACCGGTCCGGGTCGCCTGGTACTCCTTTGTCGTCGTGCTTGGCGCCGTCGTGATCGACATCGTCGTCAGCCGTTACCTGGCGCGGGTCTCGCGAGCGCATGGCGGGAGCGCCGCGCTCGATGCCGATGCCCTTCATTTCACCTCCGACCTCTGGGCCTCGATCGCGGTCTTCTTCGGCCTCGCGCTGATCGCGCTGTTTGGATTCCGCTGGGCCGACCCGGCCGCCGGGATCGCGGTCGCGATCATCATCGGCAGCACCGCCATCCGGCAGGGTCGCGAGACGACCCAGGTCCTGCTCGACGCCATGCCCGACAAGAAGACGCTGAAGGCGATCGAACAGATCCTCCACACGGATCCGCAACTGCACGGCTATCATGCGCTGCGCGCGCGACAGGCCGGGACGAAGGTCTTACTCGATGTCTCCGTGCATGTCGACGGCCAGCTGACCCTGGCGCAAGCCCATGAGGTCGGGCACGCGGTCTCGGAGCGGATCCGGCGCGAGCTGCCGGTCGTCAGCGATGCCGTGATCCACGTCGAGCCGGTTGACGACGAGACGCACGGCTGACCGCCACCAGACGCTTACACCCAGCCGCGCCGCCGGAAGTACATGAACTGGATGATGATCGTCACCACCATCAGGCCGATACCGAGCATGAACGCGCCGAACGTCGTGATGTGATTCACGAGCCAGAGGAAGTTCATGCCAAAGAAGCCGGTGATAAAGGTCAACGGCATGAACAACGTGGCAATGACGGTGAGCCGCCGCATCACATCGTTGAGCCGGTTCGAGACGGTGGATAGGTAGACATCCATGGCGCTCGTGAGCAGGTCGCGCAGCGAATCGACGGTCTCGTATTGCCGGACGACGTGGTCGTAGACGTCGCGAAAGTAGAGCGACATCTCGTGATCCGATATCGATTGGGTGGTCAGCCGCTGGAACAGATCGCGCTGCGCGCCGAGGACTTTTCGCAAGTCGACTACGGCCCGCTTGAGGTTGTAGATTTGGGGGAGGGCCTCGCGGTTGTCCCGCGCTAGGATGGCGTCCTCCAGCCTGTCCGTTTCCCCATCGAGCTCATCGATGACGGTGAAGACCTCGTCGACCAACTTGTCGACGACGAGGTAGAAAAGGAACGGGAGCCCACGGGTAGTGAGCTCGGGCGTCTCCTTGAGCCGCTGGTAGAGCGCCTTGAGCTCGGGCGACGGCTCGAGGTGGACGCTGACGAGGTAACGCTTGGAGATGTAGAGGTGGTGCTCGCGGATTTTCAGCTCCCCGGCAATCCAGTCAGCGGTAAAAAGCACCGCGAAGGAGTAGTCGCCGAACTCCTCCAGCTTCGGGCGCTGATTCTGGTGCCGGATATCCTCGAGCGTTAGGGGGTGGAAATGGAAGATCTCCTGGAGCAGCGCGTAATCAGGTTCGCCCGGATTCTCGATGTCGAGCCAGAAGCCCTGGTTCCCGGACTCCAGCGCCGTCTCGATCGCTTGAGCTGACGGCTCCGCGAGCGGCCCGGGGGTGGCAATCAGCTGCCTCATGCTTTCGGAAGGATAGCCGGATCCGCACGAGCGAGGCGATCACGTTGAGTCCATTGACTGGACCAGGCGGCTAAGCCTATGGTAAGAGCAGGGTATTTGGCCGCAGGGCCGTCAAGGGGGAAAGAAATGGTAGGGGACCAGCCAGGGAACCTCGGCCCTTCCGCGCCTGAGGGCCAGCAGCCACCGGCGCCGGCGCCGCCCGCCCCACCGCGCCGAAACCGCTGGCCGATGATCGCGGCGATCGGCGTGATCGTGCTTCTGATCATCGGCTACGTGGTGGCGGGTGCCATCAGCGCCGCTGCCGCCTCGGGAAAAGCCCACAAGGCCCTGAACACGACCATTCAGCACCAGGAGACCGTCTCGACCGTTCTCTCGGAGGATCCCTTCAAAGGAATCGATCTGAAGTCGGCCAATCCGGACATGACGGCGGTCAAGGCGGCGCTGGCCAAGTTCGACGTCCGGATCGCGCAGGCGGCCGACCTCGTCAAAGCCGACCAGGCCGCCCTCGCGGACGTCCGCCCAACCCTGCATGGCTCGGCGCTGACGCTGCCGTTTCAGGGCATTCTGAGCGGCGATGCGAAGCGGGTTGACGCCGCGAACTCGGCGCTGGTGACCGCCACCAGGGCGATCAGCTACAACAAGCAGCAGTCCCAATTCCTGCATCCGTTCTTCGACTCGATCGCGGGATTCGTGGCTTTAGGCAACCTCAATCAAAATACCGACCTGGCGACGGTGATGAACCAGGTCAACGCGACCGAAGCCAGCCTGCACCAGGCCGTGGCACTCGTCAAGCCCCCGGCCGTCCCGGCCCAGATCAAGCCGCTGCTCGACGGCCTGCAGGCGGTCGTCACCGACCTCAAGGGCCTGCTGGCCGCGGTGCAAGCCCATGACCAGGCCGGACTCGCCAAGTGGACCGCGGCCGGGGATGCCGATTCCAAGGCGCTATCGAACGTCGATTCGACCGCACTCGATAAGGCGGAGAAGGCGCTCTTCGCGCCGCTGAACGACGCTTACAACCGCGACATGAAGACCGCCGCCGGGGGCTGAAGGCCTCAGGCGACGGCGCGCGCGACCTGCGCGACCAGCGCTAGGCTATCGAGGTCGTCGAGGTCGTAGTACTGCAGCATCACGCGCTGCATGCCGGCGGCGCTCCAGTCACGCAGCCGCTCCGCGATTTCCTCCGGGGTCCCGACCAGCCAGGCCCTGGCCTTTAGCGTTTCGGCCACCTGGTCATCCGGGACATCCGTGAGAACGGTCAGAAACGACTTGAGCCAGCGAGCTCGCTCCGCCAACTGACGTTGGTCCGAGGCGATCAACACCCCGCCCATCCACGAGCGATGGATCTGATCGGGATCACGCCCAACGTGGCGGCAGTGTTCCTCCAGCTTTGCGCGCTTGGCTCGATAGGCCTCCGGCGTGGCCGCGTGGGAGTTCCATTCGTCGGCGTACTTCGCCACGATCGCGAGCAGGCGGACCTCGCCGTCGCCGCCGATCAACAGCGGCGGGCCGGGACGCTGCACCGGCCGCGGAGCCAGCATCGCGTCGCGGAGCGGGTAGTACCGGCCTTCCAGCGTCACCGGGCCACCCTGCCAGAGCGCCCGAATGACGTTGATGCCTTCCTCCAGCCGGTCCATCCGCTCCTTCATCGGCGGCAGGGTGATGCCGTAGGCGGCATGCTCCTCCTCGTTCCAGCCCGCGCCGACGCCCAGGACCAGCCGGCCCTGAGAAAGCACATCGACCGCCGCGGCCATTCGTGCCAGCAGGGCGGGGTGTCGAAACGTCATCGGGCTTACGAGCGGCCCGAATCGGATCTTCCTGGTTCGCGCCGCGAGCTCGGTCATCGAGACCCAGGCCTCGAGTGACGACCGCTCGGTCCGGCCCATGACGCTGAAGAAATGATCGGACCGCCAGAGCGAGTCCAGCCCCAACGATTCGACCTGCCCGGCAAGGGCGAACCAGCGCTCCCAGGTCAGCCCTTCCTGGCCCTCGATCATGAGGCCGATCTTCATGCCGTCACCAATCGACGCGCAGCCGCGATTGCCTCCCCCACCAGGTAGAGCGAACCACAAACGAACACCAGGCCGCCTGGGCCGGCACGCTCCTTTGCGACCAGGAGGGCTTCGCGGACTGACCTTGCTACGCCGGCCTCGGTCCCGAATGCATCCGCGAGGTCCTCGGGCGTGGCGGCACGGTGCCAGTCGATGCCCGAGAAGACTACCGGCGCCTGGGTGGCGCGCAGCAGCGCCAGCATCGCCGGCAGATCCTTGTCCTTCATGGCGCCAAAGACGATCACCAGCGGCCTGTCCTTCGCCAGCCCGCGGACCGTGGCCAGCGAGCGCTCGAGCCCCGCCGGGTTGTGGGCCCCGTCGACCAGCACGATCGGATCCCGGTCGATGACCTCGAGCCGGCCGGGCCAGCGCGGATGCGCCAGCCCGTTGCGCAGCTCGCTGTTCGAGATCTCCCAGCCGCGCGCCCGCAGTGCATCGATCGCCGCGACCGCCAGCGCGGCATTGTCGGCCTGGTAGACCCCGAGCAACGGGATGCGCAGGTCCTTGTAGGTCGCGGCCGGGGTCGTGATGGTCGCCACCACGCCGGCCCAGCCGCGGTCGGTCGCGACCACCTGGATCTCCTGTCCGAGGCGCAGCAGCGGGATCTTCTGGGTCGCCGCAACGCCCTCGATGACGCCGAGCGCCGGCGGCTGCGCCCCGGTGATGGCGATGCTCTGCGGCTTGAGGATGCCCGCCTTCTCGCCGGCGATCGCCTCCAGCGTCGTGCCCAGGTATTGCGTGTGGTCGAGCGCGATGTTCGTGATCACCTCGACGCCGAGGTCGAGGACGTTGGTGGAGTCGAGGCGGCCGCCGAGTCCGACCTCGCAGACGAGCAGGTCGATGCCGGCGCGGGCGAAGTAATGGAGTGCCGCGGCGGTCAGGATCTCGAACTCGGTCGGCGGTCCTTGCTGTAGCGCGACGCGATCGATCACGGGCTGCAGCGAGGTCAGTAGCGCCGCGAAGTCGTCCTCGGCAATTGGCCGCTGGTTGACCTGAATGCGCTCCGTGTAGGAGACGAGGTGCGGCTTGGGCATGAACCCGACCCGGTAGCCGGCCTCCTGCAGGATGGCGGCGAGCATGGCGCAGACGGAGCCCTTGCCATTGGTGCCCGCGACCAGGACACCCTGAAACAGCTCCTCCGGGTTGCCCAGTTCGGCGAGCAGCGCCCGGGTGCGCTCGAGGCCGAGCTTGATCCCGAAGCGGCCGAGCGAACTCAGGTAGGCGAGCGATTCCTCGTACGTCATGGCGCGCCCAGATGCTGCCGGTAGGCGCGATAGGTGTTGACCAGCAACATGGCGACCGTCATCGGGCCGACGCCGCCCGGGACGGGCGTGAGCGCCGCTGCGATCGGCTCGACGCTGGCGCGGTCGACATCACCGGTCAATTTGTTGGTCTGTGGGTCGCGGGTGATGCCGACGTCGATCACGACCGCCCCCGGCCGGACGTAGTCGCCGGTGATCAGGCCACGCTTTCCGGTTGCCGCGACCAGGATCTCGGCCGAGCGCGCGATGGCGACCAGTTCTGCCGATTGCGAATGCGCGATCGTCACCGTCGCGTGGTTCTGCAGTAGGAGCAGGGCGAGTGGCCTGCCAACGAGTCGGGAACGCCCGATGACGACGGCGCGCTTGCCGGTGGGATCAATGCGCTCCCGGCGCAGGAGTTCGAGGACGCCAAGTGGCGTGGCCGGCACGAAGGTCGGATTGCCCTGCGCCAGCCGGCCCGCATTATAAGGATGCAGGCCGTCGACATCTTTATGTGGCGGGATGCGCTCCAGTGCCTGGTCCGGATCGAGCCCGTTCGGCAGCGGCATCTGGAGCAGGATGCCGTCGACCCTGGGATCAGCGGCCAGCCGGTCGATATTCGCGTGGAGATCGGCCTGGCTCACGCCGTGATGATGCTCGATGGCGGACATGAAGCCGGCTTCCTCGGCGGCCTTGTGCTTACCGCGAACGTACGTCGTGGAGGCTGGATCATCGCCGACCTGGATCACCGTGATGCCGGGCGGGCGCTGATTGCGGTGCGTCTCGACTGCGGTCTTCAGTTCGGCGCGGATAGCACCCGCGTGGGCGCGGCCATCGATCAATCGGGCAGGCACGGCAACGAGTCTAGCGCCAGCCGGTGGCCCTCGAGGAGCTGCCGATTATGGCGCTGATTGGCCGCGGGCTAAGTCGCCGCGGGGAATGGACCCCAGCGGTTCAGGCCGCAGCTCCAGCCGTGCTGTCCGGCGCTATGAAGGCACACGTGCTTGCCGATGATCCAGTCGTTCCAATAGCCGAAGGTGTAGTCGGTTGATCCGGCGCGGTACAGATAGTGGTTCGGCACAAACGCCGTACAGGAGGGTGACTGGAACCGGTCGACAGCCATAGCCACGTCATGGATATCGGCTGGAAACCGGCCACCAGCCCATGGAGTTAGCTCGATGGCCTTGACCGCGACGTCCGCCTGGCACCGATCGACCTGTTCCGCCTCCTGAAGGTAGCTGACGAAGACCAGGAAAGGTGACCCGGTAGCGATCAACGCCACCGCCCCAACGAGGGAGAGCCCGGCCTTCCAGCGCCTTTGCATAAAGAACTGGACAGTCGCCACGATCGCGCCCATGACGGCGGACAGCGTCCCGATCGGCCAGCCGTAGCGACCAAAAAAGAGCGGGAGGATCAGGCTGGCGAGTAGCGACAGGACTCCAATCGAGATCGTCTTAACGGTGCCTTGGGCAAGGAATCGAATCGCCACCCAGCCGGAGAGGCCACATAGAGCGACCAGGATGAGGACATAAATCCAAGCCTCGGCCATTGTCCGTGAAACGCACGGTCAGCTCGGGCCTTGCCCCCCGGCATCGGAGTAACGGACGTCGTGGACAAAGCTCGACCCGCCGGACGGCCGTCGATCAATCGGGCAGGCAGGGCAACGAGTCTAACGATGGCCCCGCTCTGCTCGAGCAGACGAAGAGCGCGAGGAAAACCGCCTGCCCCTCGGCAACGCATCGGTCACGATTGTGGCGGCTATTACTCCATAGCTCCAGTGCCCTGTAGCTTGATTGCCCGGAGTCGGATTCCTGAATCAGTCCCGGCCCCAGAGGGCTCCCGGGCACTAGGAAAAGTCCGCGATAATCCGCAGCGGCTTGTTGCTCGTTACGGCCGCTTCAAGCATCATGACCGTCCCCTGATAGGCCGCGCTGAGAGAGCCCCGGAGGGCTTGCCTTTCCTCGGTCCCGACCTGAAGCGACGTGAGAGTCTGATCTGTTGGATTCAGGAAGAACTGCTCGTCTTGGCGCAGCCATTTGAGTAAGCGGCCAGCCTCACTGACGGGCATCCAGGTGCCATAGAACGCGTTCGTGAACTGCTTAACGAACGGTCGTATGCCGCAGGCTTCGACAAGCGATGGCAGCGTCGTTCCAAAGAGTCCGAAGATGCGGTCGTCACCCCAACCGGCCAGTCGCAAACCAGCAATCAGGATGCCCGGCTTGTCCGGAGAGGGTGCCCGCTCAAGGTGCTCAGCCATGGCCAGCGCATACCACCTTGACAAATGCGAATCCCGAAAATTGGTGAAGAGGG
>JALZAV010000138.1 GCA_030948145.1 Candidatus Dormiibacterota bacterium | reverse complement strand
AGCTCGTCCAGACGCGCCTGCGGCAGTTGGAGCGAAGCCTGAACACCTCGCGGCACGAGTTGTTCCGTCGCTATCCGATCGCCTACACGCTCAGCATTGGCCGGCTGCGCGCCGGCACCTGGTCGGCTATGGTGCCGGACGACCTGCAGTGCGAAGGGCGTGTTGGCGTTCCCATCGGGATGACCTCACCCGACGTGCGTCGCCAATTCGACGAGGCCATTGCCGACGCCGCCCAGCGGGACCCCTGGCTCTCGGAGCATCCACCGCGGGTGGAGTGGTACGGAGGGCAGTTCGACGCCGCCGAGGTCGACCCGGACCTCCCCGCCTTCGCCAGCCTGCGGGACGCCCACAGGGAGGAATTCGGGGTCCTACCGGAACTCGACGGCGCCCCCTATGGATCGGACATGCGTCTGTACATCCACGAAGGCGAGATCCCCGCGATCCTCTATGGGCCGGGTGATATCCGGCAGGCGCATTTCACCAACGAAAGCATCGCGGTCACGGAGATCGTCCAGGCCGCCCGCGTCGTCACCGCGGCGGTAGCCCATTACCTCGCCGCCTGACCAACTAGAAGTGGCCGAGGAGCCAGGCGTGGATCGCCGGCAGCCGTCGAAGCGTCAGGGTCAGATGGCCGTCGTCATCGGAGAGGTGCGCCTCGACGTTGGGGATCGCCCCGGCCAGCCACTCCCCGTGTGAGAAGGGCACGAAGCGGTCGTGCCGCCCATGCCAGAGCATCAGCGGGACGCGGATGCTGTCCAGCTCGAACCCCCAGGCCTTTACCCCGGCACAGCCGTCGTCCCACCAGCCCTGGATGCCTGGAGCCAGGCCAGCCTTGGTGTTGCGGGCGAGGTGCTCCGCAAAGGCCCCGGTAAAGACGGCCGCGTCCACCGGGCTCAGCAGGCTTTTCATGTACTCGCGAATGCCTTCGGGCGTCGCCGCCAGCATCGCCTCTCGATCCGCGAGGGTTTTCTTCCGGGCGGCCTCCGGATCGTTGAGCAGCAGTTGGAAATCCTTGGCGTTCAGCTCGCCCATTCCCCTGAAGAAGTCCAATCCGGGCGCTCCATAAGGCGCCGGCGACGCGAGCGACGCCACCGCTACGGCCCGGCCTTCCAGCAGCGCCGCACACGCCAGCGCATGTGGACCCCCGCCGGAGATGCCCCAGAGGGCGAGACGGTCGATCTTCAGGGCGTCGGCGATCGTCCTGACATCGCTCGCCGCATCGGCAATGTTCCGTCCGGGCATGGGGGTCGAGCCGCCATAGCCGGGCCGGTCATACCCGATCAAGCGAATACCCTGGCTGGCGGCCAGCGCCAGATGGGCACCGAAAAGGTGCCTCGAGTTCGGCGTGCCGGCGAGTACCAGGATCGGACGGCCGTGAGGATCGCCGCCTTCCTCGACCAGCAACGTCCGACCGTCGGCGGCGCGGACCGTCCGCTCGATTTGTTCCATCCCGCTCAGATCTCCTGGCCGGTCACTTTGATCGGGTCAAGCTTCAACGTGATCCGAACCTCGCCTGGCTCGAGGGCTCGGAACGGTTTGCCTGTATACCGCTGCGCCAGGGAATCAATCATCTCGTGCCGCGGATCAGGGATGGTTTCGACCAGGCGGCAGCGGATCTGCGCGAAGCGGTCCGGCACCTTGGGATCAACAAGAAGCAGGAGCGCGCCACCATCCCGCTGCAGGTTCTTCGGCCAGGTGCGGCGCGTGTTGCTGTTGAGCCAGATGGCGCCGTCCCGGTACTCGAACCAGATGGGATTCATCTGGACCTCGCCGTCGGTACGCTTCGTGCCGATGACGGTCAGGATTGGGAGGCCGGCGAGCTGCTCGACCGCGGCAGGGAGTTCGACACGCCGATCAGCCCCATACATTTGTCTGATTATCGTGTGTAGCTCCTGCGGAGCAGCCAGGTGCGATCATTTCTCCAACCTTTTCTCGTAGATGACGAGGACCTCATCAGGGACGAACCCGAGCTCGCGGTTGATCGCGAGCATGCCTACGTTGTCTTGACCGGTTGTCTGTATAGACATAGCGGTACCCGTGCTCAGCCGAGTAGCGGGTCGCCATCAGCTTCAAGGCGCGTCCGATGCCGCGTCGACGATGGCTGGCGAGGACGCCGGTATCGCCAACCTCAACGTCACCGCCCGGCCGGCGAACCAGGTAGGTGAGGCCGACGATCTCTTCCTTGTCGCGCGCGACGAAGATCGCGTCGCGAATGCCGTGGGGATTGCTGAACATCAGGTCGAGGTAGGTCGCCCTGGACGGATCCTCCCACTCCACGTGCGCCTCGTGCGGCATATCGCGGTGGATCGCCATCGCACACCGGTAGAGGGAGTCGCGCGCACTTTCCGAGTCAACATCTTTGAAGCTCATGGTGTCGATACCCTGGTGGCGGAGGCGACCACGCACCGGCTCGAGTGGGCGGACGTCAACCCTTGCCGGTTCCTGGCGGGAGGTCTTATAGCGTTCCAGCTCTCGATAGCCGCGCGGCTCGAGGAGGCGAGACACAGCGGAAAGGTCGCTTTCTCGACCCTCCCCTTCGAGCCACGTGACACCGGCCCGTGACGCGAATCCCTCCACCTCCTCGAGCAAACGCCTGCCCAGACCGTGGCGGCGGAATCGAGGCGCAACGGAAATAAAGCCACGGGCGCGGTCCGTCCAGCGTTCGCCGTACTCGCCGACGAAGGCCTCGGCCGTGCCGGCGATATTGCCTTCCACGGTGTAAGCGCCGAGTCGCATGAACGGCTCGTCCGTAGGACGGAGCGTGTCTTCAAACAAGAGTGCCTGGCGGTCAAGTTTCCAGTACCGGCAGGAATTGGCGAGCTCGATCCACGCCGCGAGATCAGCCGGCTCGATGCGGCGAATCGAAAAGGTCAAGCCGGAGCGGCGGCGAGGGCCTCTTCGAGGATGTCGAGGCCACGGTCCAGCTCACCCTCCGTGATGGTGAGTGGGAATAGGAGACGGATCACATTGTCGTAGAGTCCGGCCTTCAGGATCGCGAGGCCGTGACCGTGGCAATAGGCAATGACCTCGGTCGTCAGGGCGGCAGCGGGTTCGCGGGTGGCGCGGTCGGTCACGAGCTCCATCGCCACCATCGCTCCGACGCCACGAACGTCCCCCACGCACGCATACCGGTCAGCCCATCCGCGCAGGCGTGCCAGGGCCCGGACCCCGAGTGCTGCGCCTTTTTGCGGAAGCCGGTCGGCGATCAACACCTCGATGACGGCCAGCGCCGCCGCACAGGCGACCGGGTTGCCGCCGTAGGTGCCACCCAGTCCTCCGGGCCGCGTGGCATCCATCAACTCGCCGCGTCCGACCACGGCCGCCAGTGGTAGACCGCCGCCGAGAGACTTGGCGAGCACGATCAGGTCCGGCTCGAGGCCCGCGTGCTCGCACGCGAACATCGTGCCCGTACGGCCGAACCCGGTCTGCACCTCATCGACGATCAGCGGGATCTGGTGCTCGGTGCAAAGCCTCCGAAGCGCCGGGAGGAAGTCCGGGGGCGGGACGACGAATCCGCCCTCGCCCTGCACCGGCTCGACCAGGATCCCCGCGACCCGGTCGGCGCTGACGGTCGTCCTGAACAGCTGCCGGATAGCTTCGACGCACGAACCGCCGAGGCTTTCCGCTGCCATCCCGGCCGGACGCCGGTACTCGTACGGATACGGGACCTGGTAAACCTCGGGTGCGTACGGGCCGAAGTTCTGACGGTAGGGCGACACCTTGCCAGTGACCGTCATCGTCATCAGGGTGCGACCGTGAAAGGCGTTGTGGAAGCTGATGATCGCGGGGCGGCCAGTCGCCTGGCGTGCGATCTTTATGGCGTTTTCGACGGCCTCGGCACCACTGTTGACCAGCAGCGCCTTCTTCTCGAAACTCCCCGGCGTGATCTGGCAAAGCCGACGGGCCAGCTTGACGTAGACGGCCGGCATCATCACCGGCGCTCCGGAGTGGACGAGCCGCTGGGCCTGCTCGACGATCGCCTTCGTCACCCGCGGGTGGCGATGGCCGAGGTTCATAACGCTGATCCCAGTCGCGAAGTCGAGGTAGGTCCGACCATCGACGTCCGTCAGGGTGACGCCGTCGGCCGATTCGGCGAAGCCCGGCATCGTCGAGCCCATCCCACGGCTTACATACCGATCGCGATCGGCCTGCAGCTCGCGCGCGCGCGGCCCGAGCCTCTCTTCCATGAGCGAATCATAGGAACTCGAGGAGCCCCCAGCGACGATTGCGCCGGGAGACCCTTGACGAACGCTCCTCGCCACCCCATGCTAGGTGCGCCTGCGGATGGGAGCCGTACGCCTGCGGGTCAGATAACACTCAGGAGGAAGCCTCATGTCGACCCGTACCCCAACCGTCGATCGCCCGGTGGTCGCCGCGGGCGCCGAGACGACGGAATTGAAACGCGGCGCACTC
>JALZAV010000137.1 GCA_030948145.1 Candidatus Dormiibacterota bacterium | reverse complement strand
ACGACGTTGCCCATGGCGCCGTTCGTGACGCCGACGCGGTCTTTGGGGGTGAGCTGGTCGATCACGGCGTCGGCCGCGCCGCGGACGATCTGGTCGCCTGCGCCGCTCTCACTGGTCTCGAGGACGAGCATCACGGCGACGGGGGGCTTCTGCATGTCCTGCGGCAGTTCGATCTGGACCGGCAGCGTGGTTTCCAGCGGCGTGCCGGCGTACCCGCCAGGGCCGTAGCTCTCGGTGCCGCCGATCACCACCAGGCCCATACCGAGGTCGCGGACGGAGGCCTGCAGCAGCGCCATGCCGTCGGCTCCGACGCTTGACGCCGGCAGATTGACGAGGACGACCGCCTGGTAGGCGGCCAGGTCGGCTGGCGACCGAGGCAACGCGGTCGGGGCGATCGTGGCGCTCGTGATCCCCGTCGAGTGGAGGGCCGACTCGAGGCTGGCCGCTTCGCCCGGGGTCGCCTCGACGAGCAGCACGCGCGGCGGCCCCAGCACCTGGATCAGTGCTTCCCCGAGGTTGTTCTCGGCGTAAGTGTCCTTAACCGGGTCGATCACCACCCGCACCGCGTGGAATCCGGGCTCGGCCGGTTTGACGAGCTGGGTCAGCGTAGTCTCGCCCACCGGCAGGTCCACCGTCGTTGTGTTGATCAGGGTCCGGTCGACGTACCAGCGCACCGTCGCCGGCGTCGTGGCGTTGCTGACGATCGTGGCGCCGACGTTGGCCTGCTCACCCTGCGCCAGTGCGCGCGGGGCGTTGAGCCGGTCCACGTACGCCTCGACGCCGGTGGGCACCTGCAGCGGGAAGGTATCGACGCGGACACCCTCGGCGCGTAGCAGGCGGGCTTCCGAAACGGCGTCGCCCAGGTTGGCTCGGCCGTCCGAGACGAGCACGATATGCCGGCGGCGATCGACGGGCAGGATGGAGCCTGCCAGCCGGAGCGCGGCGGCGATATCCGTGTAGTGCGGATTGGGCTGGCTCTGGAACTCGCGGAATTGCGGATTGACGCCCACCCCGACCTCGACCTGTGGGTCCCGGCCATAGCTGATCACCCCGGCCTGGTTGTCGCCGCGGCGTTGGGCCAGGATGTCGCGGACGGCTGCCGCCTCGCGGTCGAGCGCGCTCTGCACGCTGGCTGACAGGTCGGCCGCGACCATCACCGACTGCGACGCCGGCGATGTCTGCAACTGCACTCCAGCGAGCGCGAGCGTCAGTAGGAGCACGATCAGCACGCGCAGACCGAGGGAGAGCCGGGCGCGCCCTGGCGGCAGCGGCGGCGGGAGGCGCACCCAGGTGGCGACGATGATCACGAGGACCAGGACGCCCGCCCCCACGAAGAGGGGGCGGGTCAGCTCAAAGCCCACGGTGGAAGGCCAGCCACTCGCCGGCAACGAGTCCCAGCGCGACGAGCGCGATCCAGGGCCAGATCTCGAGCTCCCCGTGATGGGCTGCATGGACCGCGCCGCCGGTGCGTGTTGGGGGCAGTGTCAGCCGGTCGGGCGGTTTGAGCTGGGAGACCGTGGCGGAAAACAGGTTGACGCTGAACCAGGACTGCACGGCCTTGCCGGCGACGACCTGGTCGACGGTGTAGACGCCCTGGAGGTCGGTGTCGCCGAATGTGGCGACGGCGCCGGGCGCGATCGTGCGCCGGCTCCCGTCGGGTCGGGTGACGGTCAAGGTGGTAGCGCCCGCCTCCGGGACGATGCTGACCGGCTCATCCGGCTGGATGCTGTAGCTCGGGACGCTCGACGGCAGCATCCACTCGCTCAGGTTCTGCATCAGGATCGGGAAGGCGATCCGCAACGGTAGGTCCGACTCGTGCAGGTCGAAGCCGAGGAGCGCCTGGCGGTAGGGCTCCTCGCGAACCAGCAGCAGCGGCGTCTGCAGGCTGGTCACCAGCGCGCGTCCGAACGTCGAGGCCCGGAGGTCCTGGCTGCGCGCCACGTGGACGTCCTGGAAGTCGACGTTGGCGAGCAGTGGGTCACCCGCGTCGGTCGCGCGCACGCGGCCGATGCCGAGCGCCGCGCCGCCCGCGAGCGCGGTACCCGCCGGCGGGTCGATCACGATCAGCGGGCTGACAGGCAGGGACGATGGCGCGAAGCGGTCGAAGATCGTCATCGCATAGGCCGCCCCGGGATGGTAGGCCGCGGGCGCGACCACGTCGACCTGGAGGTCGCTGCGGAGCCGCAGCGCCTGCTCCAGGAAGACGTTCCCGGGCGTCACCAGCAGGACATGAAAGGCACGCGGCGTCCGGGCGACCGCGGTGGCCGTGTCGTCCAGCGCGAAGACATCGCCGCCATCGATCCGGGCGCTCACCACCGTGGCGTCGGTGGGCACGGGCAGCGTCAGGTCCTGGGACTGGCCGGCATTCAGCGAGACCGGCCGGATGTCGACCAGCCGGCCGTCGGCCCGCCACTCGATGCTGACGTTGCGCGCCTGCTGCCCGAAGTTCTGCACGCGCAGCGTCCCGGCGCGGCTCTGGGCGCCGGTCCGGACCGTCAACGACGTCAGGCCGACGTTCTCGCCGGAGACGCCGATCCGGTGATATTCCACCGGGAATGGCAGGCCGTCCGAGAAGGCAGCCCGCAGCGGGTTGACGATGCCGTCGCTGAACAGGTAGGCGCGCGCGTCGTCACCGGCACGGACCAGGCCGGCCGCCTGCGCGAGGGCTGACGAGAGGTCTGCCGTCCCGTTACTCGGGGTGATCGCGTCGAGCGCGCGATGCAACGTCTGCCGGTCGCCGACCGCCGAGGCGGCGATCCGGGAGTTCGGCGAGACGGCGATCAGTGTCATCCGATCGTCGGGACCAAGCTGGTCGATTATGGCGGCGACCTCGCGTTTCGCTTCGCCAAAGCGGGACGGCGCCACGTCCGTTGCCTGCATCGAGGCTGAGGCGTCGAGCAGGACGATGCTGTGGCGGGCGAGCGTTGCGCTGGCCGGAAGGGTCGGCTGCAACGCGGCGGCAACGAGTGCGGCGGCCGCGAGCAGCTGTAGCAACAGGAGCCAGCTCGGGCGCAGCCGCTGCCAGGGCACGTTCGCCTGCCGATCCCGGATCTGGTCGGGCCAGAGGTGGAGTGCCGGCACGACGCGGGTCGGCCGCCGGATGCGCAGGAAATACAGAGCCACGATCGCGGGCAGGGTGATCGCGAGGACGGCGGCAGCGGGTGCGAGGAGCGTCACTTAAGGAGGCCCACCTGCCGGAGCGTGCGCGCCACCATATCCTCCAACGGTTGGGCGGTCGACAGGCGCGCGAAGCGAAGGCCGCGTCGATGGGCGGCTTGCTCGATCTCGTCGCTCCGTTGGGCGAGCGCCCTGCGATACGCGGCCTGCGTGACCGGCGTCGAAGTGAACTCGCGTTCGATCCCGGACTCGGCATCGCGCAGCCGCGCGTCGCCGGCCCAGTCCGGCGTGATCTCCTGGGGGGCCAGGAGTTGCAGGACGGCACCTTCCTGGCGCGCCCGCTGGAGCGCCGCGATCGCCGGGTCGATCGGCGCCGGCCCGAGGCCGTCCGTGATCATCACGCTCATGCCGGGCCGCTGGCGGGCGATCGGCCAGACCAGCCGGCTGTAGTCCGTGACGCCGCCCACCGGAAAGGATTGCAACCTGGAGAAGAGCTCGGCCGCCGCCCGCCTCCCCCGGTAGGGAGCGCCGCCGGCGGTCGCCGCGTCCGCGAAGACGGTCAGGCGGACCCGGTCGAGCGCCGCCAGCGCCACGTAGGCGATCGCGCCGCCGAGCTGCCGGGCGATCAGCGCCTTGTTCGGCGTGCCCCAGTCCATCGAACCGCTGAGATCGACGAAGACGCTGAGCGGCAGCTCCTCCTCGGCGACAAAGAGGCGGAGCATGAAACGGTCAAGCCGCGCGTAGGCATTCCAGTCGATCAGCCGAAAATCGTCACCGGGGCTGTAGTTCCGGAAATCGGCGAACTCGACCGAGCGGCCGCGCCGCCGCGACCGGCGCTCGCCGCCCATCTGGCCGCTCACCGCACGGCGCACCTGCAAGGCCAGCGCCTCGAGGCGCCGGAGCGTCGATGGCTCCAGCAGCGGCTCGGCCATCGCTAGCGCTGCGCGGTGTCCCTGGGGATTCGCTCGAGGAGCTCGTCGATCACCCGGTCCGCGCTCACTCCATCCGCCTCGGCTTCGAACTGGAGGAAGATGCGATGGCGCAGCGCCGGCCTGGCGACCGCGGCCAGGTCGTCGAAGGCGACGTTGAAGCGGCCCTCGAGCAGCGCGCGCACCTTGCCGGCGAGGATCAGCGTCTGCATGCCGCGGGGGCTCGCGCCATAGCGGATGTATTTCTTCACGCTATCGATCTCACTGCGATCGGGATGCGTCCCGCTGATCAGCCGTCCCGCGTAGCGCAGCACGTGCTCGGCGACCGGCACCTCGCGGGCCACCCGCTGCGCGGCCAGGATCGTCGCCGCGTCGGCGACCG
>JALZAV010000136.1 GCA_030948145.1 Candidatus Dormiibacterota bacterium | reverse complement strand
TCGCGATCGCCGCCGCGTAGGGGACTGCGGTCGCCAGCGCGGGTTGGAGGCGATCCCGGAGACCGGTCGGCGGTGTTGGGGTCATGACCTGCTCCCCGACTATAGAGGGGCGAGGGCTTCCGAACGGATGAGGCCCAGCGTAACCGCCTCCAGGGCTCCCGCGGGCGTTCGCGCGCGCGCATTCCAGATAATTTCGGCGATGACGCCGGTTCGGACCATCCTCCTGCGTGCCGCGCCCGTGGCGATTGCGGTCGCCGTCTTCGGGGCTTCCTTCGGCGTGCTCGCCGTCTCGATCGGTCTCCCTGGTTGGTCGGTTGTCTTGATGTCCCTGATCGTTTTTGCGGGATCGGCGCAGTTTGCCGCGGTCGGCGTAATCGCCGCGGGCGGAGGCATCATCCCCGCCATCCTGGCCGGGGCGTTGCTCAACGTTCGCTTCGTGGCGACGGGCATTGCCGTCGCCCGCGCCTTGCCCGGTGGCCGCCTGCGAAGGGCCCTGCTCGGGCAACTGATCGTCGACGAAACCTTTGCGCTGGGTGTCGCGGCGGGCGAGCCGGGGCGCCCCGACGGTCGGACGATGGTCGTGGCTGGCCTGTTGTTGTATGGCGCGTGGCAGGCTGGCACGATCGTCGGCACGTTGATCGGTCCCGTGTTGGGCGATCCCCGCCGGCTGGGGGTGGACGCGGCGTTTCCAGCGCTGTTCGTCGCGCTGCTCTGGCCGATGCTCCGCGGCCACCACGCCGTTCGCTGCGCCGTGGCTGGCGCGGCCGTAGCCCTACTACTGGCGCCGTTCACCCCGCCCGGCGTGCCGCTTGCCGGCGCCGCGGTCGTAGGCCTATGGCTGTCCCGTTAGCCCTCGGCCTGGTCTGCGGCCTTGCTCTGCTGACCTTTGCGCTCCGTGGCGTCGGCCCCTTCCTGCAGACGGTGCCGGCCGCCGTCACCAGCCGCACGCCCGGCCTGGCACCCGCGCTCCTCGCGGCGCTGGTCGCAATCGAACTGACGAACAGTCACGGCGTCCTCCACCCCGATGCCAGGCTGGCCGCGGTCATCGTCGCGGCCGGTCTCGCAGCCCTGCGGGCGCCGCTCCTGCTTTGTGTCGTCGCCGGCGCAGCCGTGGCTGCGCTGCTGCGGCTGCTTTTCCCCTGAGCTACTTCTTTCGATCGACGGCCCGCTCGAGCTCGGCCTTGGTCATCTTGGAGCGGCCCTCGATACCCTTCTCCTTGGCCTCGTTGCGCAGCTGATCGTAGGTTCGTCCGCCCGACCCCTCATGCGAGCGGAGTCCCCCGCGACGCCCGGACGAAATGTCCTCGATCGAGGTCCGGCTGGCCTGCTTGGCTTCGCCCGATCGCGCCCGCTCCTTGTTGACCGTCCGAGCGGCAATCTCTTCGGCCTTGTCCTTCCCGGTGCCGCGTTCCTCCAGGCTTTCTTTGATGTGCTCGTATTGCCGCTCCCGCTTGGGATTCCAGGCCGCTTGTGGCATCTCGATCATCCTCCCGTGTGGTCCTCTTCCGGTTGTAGCAAGTCGGGGCCGTGCGGCGCAAACCCGTGAAGCCTTCCTTGACAGGTGGCGCGGCGCGGCCCCATGATGAGCCCGACTTTCTTGAGGCGAACGTCTTACCCTACGTCTGGATACAGCCTCGGGACGCGCGGCAAGCGCTCATCCCGTCGTTTGCTGGCACCTCCACGCCGGCGCAATCCCCTGGTCGTGCCGCTCCTCGTCGCTATTCTCGTCATCGGGGTGCTCGGGCTTCACGCCCTGACGACGCCGGCCACGCCCACGATCCGGGTCATGGCCGCCACCGCCAAACCCGCGGCGAACCGCGCCGCGACGCCGCCCTCCGCGCACCCGGCGGCCGCTCCGGTGCCGACGGCCTCGCCGACCGCATCGGCCTCGCCGACGCCGACCCCGATCCCGAGTGCCCTTCCGACGGTCAAAGTTCCGGTGTTGAGCCGCACCTGGCTACGGGCCCATCCACCGGTTGGCATTCCATCGATCAAGGGACGGGCGGCCGTCGTCGTCGACCTCACCGCGGGCCAGGTGCTCTACGAGCAGGCCGCCACCACCCGCTACCCGGAGGCGTCGCTGACCAAGCTGATGACCGCCATGGTGGCGGCCGACCTGGCACCGATGGAGACCCCGATTACCGTCTCGGCGCTGGCGACCCAGGTCGAGCCGAACCACATGGGGCTCTCCACCGGCGAGCAACTCAGCCTCCGCGAGCTCCTCGACGGGCTCCTGCTGAACTCAGGCAATGACGCCGCCGAGGCGATCGCACTGGGAATCGTGGACCGCAGTCACTTCCTCGACTTCATGAACCAGAAAGCCGCGGCGCTTCATTTGCACGGCACGCACTTCACCAATCCGAGCGGGCTGGACGATCCCAACCATTACAGCACCGCGACGGACGTGGCCGTTGTGGCGGCCACATTGCTCGCCGACTATCCCGACCTGCGCCAGATCGTCGCTACCAAGCAGGCCGCCATTCCGGCGACGCCCCTCCACAATGCCTTCTATCCATCGAACATCGATCGCCTCCTGTGGACGTACCCGGGAGCAATTGGATTGAAGCCGGGTTATACGGATGGCGCCGGCTACTGCATCGCGGCGGCGGCGACCCGCCAGGGCCGCACCATCCTCGTGGTCGTCCTCGGCAGCACCCAGCATTTCACCGACGCCGCGGCGCTCCTCGACTACGGCTTCGCGCACCCGGTCGGTCGCTAGCGGTCTCGTAAGATTCGGCCTGAGATGGGCAATCTCTTCAAACTCAGCATTCCCTGGTGGGAATTGGTCATTCGATCGATCGTGATCTATCTGGTGTTCTTTGTCGGCCTGCGTATCTTCGGCAAACGAGAACTCGGCCAGTTCACCACCTTCGACCTGGTGCTGGTCCTGTTGGTCGCGAACGCGCTGCAACCCGCCATCACCGGGCCGGACAATTCGCTGACCGGCGGCGTGATCATCATCGTGGTGCTGCTCCTCATCAATCGTGGCGTCGCGCTGCTGCGGACCTACTGGCCCTGGTTTGATCATCTGATCGAGCCGCCGCCGACGATCGTCGTCAAGGACGGCAAGTTGATCAAAAAGGCCATGCAGCAGGAGGGGCTCAGCGAGAGCGACGTCGCGATGGCCGTGCGCGAGCACGGGGTGTCGAAGACCGAAGACGTGAAACTGGCCGTGCTCGAGGAAGATGGGAGCATCAGCGTCGTGACGAAGGACTCGCCCGGAACGATGCGCCGCCGCCATCGCTCTCGCTTCCTGCACCGCAGCTAGCCTGGTGGCCGAAGAACGGCGCGTCGTCACCGTGCTCTTCGCCGATGTGGCCGGCTCCACCGCGCTCGGCGAGGCGATGGATCCGGAGGACGTCCGCGTTCTCCTCCGCCGGTACTACGACCTGGCCACTGAGGTTGTATCGGAGCATGGTGGGATCCTCGAAAAGTTCATTGGTGATGCCGTCGTCGCGGTGTTTGGGTTTCCGCAGACCCACGATGATGATCCCCAGCGCGCGCTGGCCGCCGCGCTCGCCCTTCGCGACGCGGTGCGTGACGACCCGCGCCTGGGCGACCGGCTCCCCATTCGACTGGGAATCAATACGGGCGAGGTTGTGGCCATGCGCGAGAGTGCGACCGGTGACTTCCCGCTTACCGGCGACGCCGTCAATGTCGCTGCCCGACTGCAGGCGGCGACCGAGCCCTGGCATATCCTCTGCGGCGAGCGGACCGTCGCCAGCGTCCGGGCAGGGTTCGAGTTCGGGTCTGTCCTCGAGATCGAGGTCCGAGGCAAGTCGAAACCGATCCGTGCCCTGCCACTGCTGGGCCGATCGGCACGCCTGCCCGTCGCTCGCCGGACGCCGCTCATCGGTCGCGACGCGGACCTGCAACAGCTCGAGCTCGTGGCTCAGCGGGCGCTCAAAGAGCAGCGGCCATTCCTCGTCAGCATCATCGCACCGGCCGGTGTGGGAAAGACCCGGCTGCTCGAGGAATTCCTCGACCGTCTTCCCGGTATCGAGCCGCGGGCGACGGTGGCGATTGCCCAATGCCTGCCCTACGGCCAGCGGCTGACGTACTGGCCACTGCGCGGCGTGCTCTACCGACTGATTGGCGTCCCGGACGACGCCACCGCGCACATGGTCCGCGGGGCGATTCGTGCCTGGCTCGAAGGGTCCCAACTGGAAGCCCTGGACCATGAGGTGGAGCTGCTTGCCGCAACCGTCGGGGCCGGCGAGGCGGAGGTGAACGACCGCTCCGCACTGCTTGCGGCCTGGCGCACCTTTTTCGAGATCGCGGCACGCCGGGCTCCGCTCGTGCTGGTGTTCGAGGACCTGCATTGGTCCAGCGACAGTCTGCTCGACCTGTTCGAATTCGTAATGCAACCGCGCGGCGACCTCCCACTCCTGATGATCGCGTTGACGCGCCCGGAATTGCTGGATCGCCGACCCGCGTGGGGCGGAGGCCGACGCAACTACACCT
>JALZAV010000051.1 GCA_030948145.1 Candidatus Dormiibacterota bacterium | reverse complement strand
TGCTCAGACGCGTTGTTGTCGAACTTCGCGCTCGCAGCGACACCGCTGACGAGCAGCATTCCGCCGGCGATCAGCGCGATAAACAGTCTGCGCATATGAATCTGTTTTCTCCTTCGGCCAGGTCACACCCTGCCCGCTCTATAGAACGACCTCATCGTATGCCCTATTCGCGAGGGTTTTGCTTACGAATCGCGATCCTGCAGGAACGGTGCATCGCTGATACAGATCCGTGGCTCACTTGAGCCCAGGTAGTGCCCCTGCTCAGTCGATCAGCTTCATCACGGCAGGCGTATACGCGGGTGGGTTGACGATCGTGGGGTCGATTTGCGTCCCGTTCGGAAGGATCGGCGCCCGGATGAAGTGGAGCGTGACCATCTGCTGGCTGCAACTTACCGCGTCGATGAACACGGTCACAAACCCGATCGGGACTACCGTCGCGCCACCCACGTCGCCGTTGAGCACCGCCATCACCGCGACTCGTGGGCTGTCAATGCTGAAACTCCGCCAGGTCTCGCTCGTGTGCCCCACGGCGTTGATCCGCGCATTCAGTGCGTCACAGGTGACCTGGCTGATCGTCTGGATGTCGTTCGCCGGGTACGGCTTATTCAGCTGGACGAGCGTTTTGAGCCCGTTGAGCCAGGCATCGCTGAGCGTTTGACCGGTCACCGTGAATGTCCCGTAGTTGACGTTGCCGGCGCCGCCACCGGCGGGGCTCAGGTTCGCCCGATACTCCTGCCCGTCGGTATAGGACGACGGCACGGAGTCACGGTTGACCGCCATCGGCAGCATCCCGAGGATATTGCTCGTGTATCCCCAGGCCCCGGTCGCCGTCGTCTTGACGTCGATCGTCGTGATCCCGACCACCCGGATGAAGAGCGTGTCATAGCGGGCCGCGACGTCCACCTTGAGCCCACGCACGCGAGCGTCGGACCAACCAGTCGCGGTGGGCACACCGTACACGTCGACGGGCGTGATCGTCACTGCGCTGTTGACCCCGTCGTTTGGCGTGCGATCCGGATCCGGCGCCGAGTTTGCTTCAGCCGCCTTCTGCGCCGCCTTCGTAGCGGCGACCTGGAACGCCGCCGGATAGTTGCTGGCAAACCGGTTCTGAAGCAGCACATACGTCCCGGCCAGCGCGGCCGCATCCGCGGCGTTCTGCAGCTGGCGGCGGGAGTGAAATCCCTGGCCTCCGTCCATGACGAGGCCGAGGAAGCCAATCAGCGTTGTCAACATGAGAATGAAGATCAGCATCGTCTGGCCGCGCTGCCGCCGGTGGTCCCTCAGGCTGCGAACCCGGTTTCTCATTCGAGCACCATGGTGGCGGAGCTCCCAATGCGGAGCGCCCCGCCACCCCAGAAGCTGGAGATCAGGGGCGTGATCGCCTTGAAGTCATAGGCCACATCCACTCGGACGGCGTTAGGATTCTGGTAAATACGCTGGTCGCCGGGCAGCGGCATGCAGTTCGCGGCCGCGTCGGTGGTGGCGCCCGTGCTGGCGTCGACCCAGTACACGGAGATGTTGGAGTCGGTGAGGACGAGCGTCGTGCCCGCCTCCTGCTTGACCCGGAATTTGACGTTACTCGGATCGCTCTTGCAGGTCGATGTGATCGCGGTCGGATGGACGATTGCGTACCGGGCGCCTTCACGCGCGGCGTTCGCGATCGAAGTCCAGTAGTAGAAGACCCGGCCAAAGTCGACCACCCCGAGCAGGATCAAAACCAGCACCGGGAGGATCAGCGCGAACTCCGTCATCGATTGAGCCGACTGGCCCCTTCGACCATGCAAGGCGCGTCTGATGGCTGACATCCCGCGGCCAGCGTAGCCGTCAAAGCTTGCGAACCCGCCAGCGGACCGCGTCCTTTCACGAGGTTGCCACAGGAATGCAACAGACTCTCTTCCGGACCCGTCGTAAGCGACCTCATAAGGTTCAAAAAAGCCCGCGCCGGGCTCGCGACCGCTACTCGATCCTGACCTGCGAATCCGCCGTTAGCGTGAGCGCCGCGCCCATGACCTGGCTGATCAGCGGCACGATCGGCGTAAACGTGTATGAGAGGTGGACTTTGACGATGTCACCGGTGCGGGGCTGCGTGATTGGGTAGCTATTGTCCTGGACGATGGTGTTCGCCACCGCATTCCAGTGCGCACACTGAGTCAGGGCGGCGCTGGTTCCGTCGTAGTAGGTGACCGCCATGTGCGCGGCGTCATTGGTGAACGTCATCCCAGCCGAGTACCCAACGTACTGGATACGGCCCTGTACGGTGTTGAACGGAGCTGAGGCGGCGTTCGAGTTGGTGGCGGCCCCTCCGCCGGCGCTGTTGGTCCACTGCGCCGACACGAAGCGGGCGCCCTCACGCACCGCGTCCGTCATGACGGTGTACTGGTAATAGGCGCGGCCGATGTCGACAATCCCGAGCAGAATGAAAAAGAGGAGAGGCGTTATCAGCGCCATCTCCACGAGGGACTGGGCGCGGTTCCCGCCACGACGCCTCGTCATTGTGTCAACCGGAACACCATCGGGTTGCCGGTACCGTTCGTTGGCAGGCCCAGGCCGCCGCTCCCAGGAACCCCGCTCGAGTTGACCCAGTACCCGCCGATGCTGACCTTGTGACTGGCGTCATAGACTACGAATTCGATCCAGAACGCAAGGAACACGGTGATCGTCGTCGGACTGGCTGCGCTCGCGCTGCTGTTGACGGCGACCATGAAGACCCGCGGGTTGTAGGGCGAGAATTTGCCCGCCTGAGGCTTATCGCCGGCGAACAGCGGGTTCGCGATCGAGCGCTGGATCCGCTGGTTGAGCCCAAGCGCAAAGCTGTCATCGGCCGGCTGACCGGCGGTATCGATGTAGTAGCTGGGCCCGATGCTGAGCGTGCCGCTGATGCCATTGGCGGCACTCGCCTGCGTCGCGAGTTTTACCGGGTCCGTCGGCGGGTCATGCAGCATATGGAAGTTCAGCGGGCCGAGCACAGTCGAGGGCGGGATGAACGCTGCTGGGATCGCCCGGCCGAGGCTGTCATTTTGCCCGGCGGAGCAGCAGGCCGGCCCACCGTTGTCTGTCGATACGATGAACGGCACGTACAGCGTCGGGTTCCCTGAGGCGATTGTGTCGTTGTTCATCAGCAAGGGCGAGGCGCCTACTAGTGCGTTCGCCGTCCCGAATTGCGCCATCGCCGTGACCGAGACTCCGACCGTCTGAATGCCCAGCGCGCGGAATAGGAACGTGTTCCGGTTGCCATTGATCGTGACCTTCATTCCCTGGACAACCTTGCCAGCCGGAACGACCGGCAGGTTGCTGCCGTTGTTGACGAAGGCTGCACCCGTGTTATCGACCCAGACGATCGTGATCGTGTCGGACCCGTTGGCATTGTTGAGGTTCGCGAACCTGATGGCGACATCGCGCTGGGCCGCATAGTTCTGGACGCCGCCGGCGTTCGTGACCTGCTCCATCCCCAGGTGGGCGCCCGCCATCGCGGCAGCGTCCGCCGCAGTCTGCAGCAAGCGCCGTTGCGTATAGCTGTTTCCCACGTCGACCGAGAGCGCGAGCATCCCGGTGAGCGCGATGATCATCAACGCTACGAGCACGATCGCTTGTCCTTTCTTTAGCCGAGTGTCCCGCATCATCATTCGATCCTCGTGTGTGCTGCCACTTTCATATAAAAGGGGTTTCCCATGATCTGGGCCATCAGCGGTGTCAGCGGCCTGTAATCGGAGACGACCGTGACCTTCACTGCGTCGCCCTCCTTAGGGCATTTCTGACCGCTCCCGCTGGTCGGTGCCGTGTAGGGGGCATCCCAGGCGACTGCATTCGTGGCGTAGTCGAAGTGTGCGCAGAGCACTCCCGGGGTGACGCTCATATCGTAAAACTGAATTTGGATGTGGGCAGCATTGTTGGGAATCCCGAGCCCCCCGTCGGCGAGCTTGATGCGACCCTGGACCGTGTCCTGCGTCGGCGAGGCCGCATTGGACAGGTTGCTGAAACCGTAGGCGGCTGAGCGCGCTCCCTCTCTCGTGCTGTTTACCAGCGCGATGTACTGGAAGTAGGCGCGACCAAAGTCCACGAGCCCGAAGAGCATCAGTGCGAGCAACGGTATCGCTATAGCGAGCTCAACCAAAGCCTGCCCTCGGCGCGCTGCAACACGATCAATTGGATGGAACATCTTGGCCCTCTGAATTACATAGCCCCGCAACTTCGCATGGCCTTGCGAATGCGCGACGGTTGGCGCGAATGTGTTTCACGCTTGTAACGAAATTCGACGAACGCAGACAAAACCCGACTCCGGAGACATCCTCGAGAGCCGATGCATTGGCGCGAGCTGGCCTCGCGCCCCGCCGCCGCTGTCGGAGGCCTTGCGATCGCTCCGCGCTTGACGCCCACGCCCGCCAGGTAAGACGCCGAGCTCGCGGTCCTGCCCGGCAACGTAAAGCGAGGTTCCGAGTTCGAGGGCCTCGTTCCTGCACGTCCGATTCCCGCTAGCGCCGCGGCCAGCCCAAGCCTCACCATAGGCACATGGCTACGAGGACCCTGGACTTCGAGCGCTGCTACCGGGCTGTCGAGAGTCGCGATGCCCGCTTCGACGGCTGGTTCATCACCGCGGTCGTCACGACCGGCATCTACTGCCGGCCGAGTTGCCCGACGCCGGTCCGCCCGAAGCGTCAGAACGTGCGCTTCTACCCGACCGCGGCCGCGGCACAGCTCGCCGGCTTTCGCGCCTGCAAGCGCTGCCGTCCGGATGCGTCGCCGGGCTCGCCGGAGTGGAACGTTCGCGGTGACCTCGTCGGGCGCGCGATGCGGCTGATCGCGGATGGCGTGATCGATCGCGATGGCGTCGCCGGCGTCGCGCGGCGCCTCATGGTCAGCGAGCGGCACCTTCATCGCCTCCTTGTCTCCGAGCTCGGCGCCGGTCCACTCGCGATCGCGCGGGCGCAACGCGCGCAGATCGCGCGCACGCTGATCGAGACGACTGCGCTGCCGTTTACGGACGTCGCGTTCGCGGCCGGCTTCGACAGCATCCGGCAGTTCAATGACACGGTCCGCGAAGTCTTCGCACTGGCGCCGACCGAGCTGCGGGCCGCGGGCCGCCGCCGCGGAGAGCGTCCGAATGGCTCGCTCGTGCTGCGTCTCCCATACCGGGCGCCGCTCGATTGGCCGGCGCTGCTCTCCTGGCTCGGCACCCGCGCGATTCCCGGCGTCGCCGAGACCGATGGTGCCGCCTATCGCCGTACGCTGCGGCTTCCCGGTGGCGCGGCGATCGTGGAACTCGAGCCGGTCGACGGCCACATCCGATGCACGATGCAGCTCGAGACGATCACGGACCTCGCGGCTGCCGTGCTCCGCTGCCGGCGCTTGCTCGACCTCGACGCGGACCCCACGAGCGTCTGCGACGTGCTCTCGACGGACCGGTGCCTCGGCCCACTCGTGCGCCGCAATCCCGGCCTCCGTGCACCAGGGACAGTGGACGGCACGGAACTCGCGATGCAGGCGATCCTGGGCCAGCAGGTCTCACTCGCGGCCGCGCGAACGCTCTCGGCACGGCTCGTCACCGCGAAGGGCGAACTGATCAAGATCGCTCACCCGACGCTGACCCACCTCTTCCCCACGGCGGCCGCGATTGCGGACGCCGATCTCCCGAGACTCGGCATGCCGGCGAGCCGCCGGTCGACACTGGCCGCCCTCGCGCAGGCGGTCGTCGATGGCGACCTCGCGCTCGATCCCGGCGCCGATCGTACCGAGGTATCGCAACGTCTGACTGCGCTCCCCGGTATTGGTCAGTGGACTGCCGGCTACATCGTGATGCGCGCGCTGGGCGACCCCGACACGTTCCTTCCAACCGACCTCGGCATCAGAAAGGCCGGTGCCATGCTCGGGCTCGGCAACGACCCGAAGACGATCGCCGCACGCGCTGCCGCCTGGAGCCCCTGGCGAACCTATGCAACCCACCACCTCTGGGCAAGTCTCGCGTCCCCCATTATGAAAGGAGCAGCCTGATAATGATCACGACGAAGAACGTCCTGCACAGCACGACACACGACACGCCGGTTGGCACGCTCACGCTCGTCGCATCGGATCGCGGACTCCGCGCGATCACGTTTCCGAGCGATTCCGGGCGGATCCGGCTGACTGGACGGCCGCATCGCAACCCGGGGCATCCATGGCTTACGCTCGCGACGCGCCAGCTCGACGAGTATTTCGCCGGTACACGGATGACGTTCGATGTCCCGCTTGATGTCGAAGGGACCCGCTTCCAGCTGGCAGCCTGGCGTGCGCTCTCCGCGATCCCCTTCGGCACGACCGTGAGCTACGGCCACCAGGCCCGTCAGCTCGGCATCCCAACTGCGGCACGCGCACTGGGCGCGGCAAACCGCGCGAACCCGGTCTGCATCATCGTCCCCTGCCATCGCGTCATCGGCGCCAACGGCTCGCTGACCGGATTCGCGGGAGGGCTCGAACGCAAGCGCTTTTTAATCGATCATGAGGTTGCCACCCTCGCTCGGACTGGCGGCGTGCCGGGTCAGCGCGACGGCCGCGCTCTGCAATTGACTGCCGCGATCTGACCCCCGGCGGGCGGCGGCCCGTACTATCGAGCTCGTGTCCGACGCAACGCTGGCTCCGTCGCCCATGATCGAGGCCCGCGGCCTCACGAAGCGGTTCGGCTCGTTTACGGCGGTCGACGGCGTCGACTTCCAGGTCGCAGGCGGCGAAGCGTTTGGATTCCTCGGCCCGAACGGCGCGGGCAAGACCTCGACGATGCGCATGATCGGCTGCGTCTCGCCGCTCTCGGCCGGCACGCTTCGCATCCTCGACATGGACCCGGTCACGAGCGGCGCGCGGATCCGGGCGCGGCTTGGCGTCGTCCCACAGGCCGACACGCTCGACCTCGAGTTGACCGTCCGGGAAAACCTCATCATCTACGGCCGCTATTTCGACATTCCGCGCGGCGTTGCGCGGTCGCGGGCCGAGGAACTGCTCGAATTCGTCCAGCTGCAGGATCGCTCGAACGACCAGGTCGATCGGCTGTCGGGCGGGATGAAACGGCGCCTGACGATCGCGCGCGCCCTGATCAACGAGCCGGCCGTGCTGCTGCTCGACGAACCCACGACCGGTCTCGATCCCCAGGCTCGTCACCTCGTCTGGGACCGTCTCTACCGGCTGAAGCAGCGCGGCGTCACGCTCGTGCTGACCACGCATTACATGGACGAGGCCGAGCAACTTTGCGACCGGCTGGTCGTGATGGACAAGGCCCGGATCGTAGCAACCGGTTCGCCGCGCAGCCTGATCGACGAGCACTCGACGAAAGAGGTCCTTGAGCTCCGTTTCGCGACCGACGCGCCGCCGCTCGATGGCGCGCTCAGCGGGCTCGCCGAACGCGTCGAGATGCTGCCCGACCGCGCGCTGCTATACACGAATGACGGCGAGGCCGCCGCGGTTGCGGTTCATGCTCGGGGCCTCCGACCGGTCAGCGTGCTGGTTCGTCGGAGCAGCCTTGAAGACGTCTTTCTCCGCCTCACCGGGCGGAGTCTGATCGAGTAGCGCTGAATGACCGGAGCCCTGCGCGTGCTCGAGCACAACGCGATCGTCTATCGCCGCGCCTGGCGCGGATCGATCTTCGTCTCCTTCGTGTCGCCGCTGCTCTTTCTCACCGCGATGGGCGTCGGCATCGGCAGCCTGATCGCGCGTGGCCCGGCCCATTCGGTCGGCGGCCTTTCCTACCTGGCGTTTGTCGCACCTGGCGTCCTCTCAGCCGCGACGATGCAGACCGCGTTCAGTGAGATGGCCTATCCCATCCTTGGCAAAAGCCGCTGGCTGCATACCTACGACGGGATGCTGGCAACACCGCTTCGCGTTCGCGACCTGCTGGCGGGTGAGGTTGGATGGCTCGTCATCCGGCTGACGACGGTCGCAGCCATCTTCTTTCTGGTGATGACGCTCTTCAACACGGTCCATTCCCCGCTGGCGCCGCTTGCGATTCCGGTCGGCGTCTTGAACGGCATCGCATTCGGCGCACCGATGCTTGCGTTTTCGGCGGCACAGCGCACCGACATGGGATTCGCGATCATCGGTCGGTTTGTTGTCACGCCTCTCTTCATCCTTGGCGGCACCTTCTTTCCGCTCGATCGCCTGCCGGCTGTCGCCCAGGACGTCGCCTGGCTTACACCGCTCGCGCACGGCGTCACGCTCGCTCGATCGCTGACCTCCGGGACCGCGACGTTGAGTTCAAGTGCGCTTCACCTGGCGGTCCTGGTCACGTATGCGGTCGCCGGCATCGCGATTGCCCGGCTTACGCTCGAACGCAGCCTGGCCGAATGAGCGCAGTTGCCAGCGCCCGCCGTTCGCGGTTGCCCGCCACCCGGCTGCTCGAACGCAACCTCACGCGCTATCGACGCGGCTGGATCGTGGTCGTCTCCGGATTCGGCGAGCCTCTCTTTTATCTACTCGGGATCGGATTCGGGGTCGGCGCATTCGTCGGCGCCGTCAGCGAGAACGGGCACCACTTGAGCTACGCCGCGTTCGTCGCTCCCGGCTTGATGGCCTCCTCGACGATGAATGGCGCGCTGTACGAGACGGGCTTCAACTTCTTTTACAAGCTCAAGTACATGAAGCTCTATGAGGGAATCCTCGCAACCCCGCTCAGTATTTTCGACGTCGCACTCGGCGAGATGGCCTGGGCGCTCGTGCGCGGAAATATCTACGCGCTCGCGTTCCTCCTGGTGATGCTGGCGCTCGGGCTGATCAACTCGCCCTGGGCGCTGTTCGCGCTGCCGGCCTCCCTCTTGACCGGTTTCGCGTTCTCCGCGCTTGGGACCGCTGTCACGACGTTCGTCCGTCAGTGGCAGGACTTCGACATCGTCCTGACGCTGCTGCTCCCTATGATTCTGTTCTCTGGCACGTTCTATCCGGTCGACCTCTACCCCATCCCTATCCAAGTCCTGGTCGAGCTGACGCCGCTTTACCGAGGCATCGACCTGCTTCGCAGCCTGACCACCGGCGTGATCGGCCCGTGGGTCCTGATGGATGTCGCCTACCTGGCCGCCCTGGGCATCGGCGCGCTCTGGCTCGCGACGACCCGGCTCAACCGGCTGCTTCTCAAATAGCACCCGCGCTCGGCGCTATGGTTGAGCGATGGCCCAAAGTACCGTAGTAACCACCCGGTGGGCAGGTAGCGGCGTCCGCTTCGACGCGAGCGGCCGCGGCGGCCAGCGGGTCATCGTCGACGAACCGAGACCGCTCGGTGAGGATGCCGGCATGGATCCTGCCGAACTCTTGCTCGGTGCCCTCTCCGCCTGCTCGGGCATCAGCACGCTCTCGCTGCTGCTGAAGATGCGCCAGCCGGTGCGCACACTCGAGATCCGGGCGCAGGGCGAACGCCAGGACGACTGGCCGAAGGCCTTCACCGCGATCCATCTCGAGTTCATCGTCGGCGGTGACGGCCCGTTCGACCAGGCGCTGGTCGAGAAAGCTGTCAACCTCGCCCACAGCCACTACTGTCCGGTCAGCGGCACGATCCAGCTCGGCCAGAACGGTTGCCGCATCGATGCCAGCGTCAGCATCAAGCAAACTCGGTAATCTCGATCTTCCATGCAGCCGCGCCTCGACCTGATCACGCTCGGCGTACCGGACCTGGAGGTCGCCCGTCGTTTCTACGTCGAGGGACTTCACTGGCCGGTGGCGTTCGAGGTGCGCGGGGAGGTCGTGTTCATCCAGGTCAACCACGGGTTGTTGCTCGGCATTTTCGGCGCCAGTGACCTGGCCAAAGACGCAGGGTCAGGCGGCCAGGCGCCGGCTTCCGCAGGATATCCTCCAATGAGCTTGGCCCAGAACCTCCAGACCGAGGACGAGGTACGTGCCGTGTGTGAGCTCGCCCGCGCCGCCGGCGCCAGGATCCTGAAAGAACCGCAAAAGGCCACGTTCGGCGGCTTCCACTGCTACTTTGCGGACCCCTCAGGGTTTCGCTGGGAGGTGGCGACGAACCCAGGCCTGCACGTCGACCCGGAGGGCCACGTCACGATCGGCCCGATCGACGCCCTGCGCTGACGGTCGCCCCGATGCTCGCCACGGTAACCAGAATGACGGCCAGCAGATCGCGACTGGAAAGACGCTGCGCGAGGAATACAAATCCGGCCACCGCACCCATGGCCGGTTCGAGGCTCATCAGGATTCCGAATACCTGGCTCGACAGGCGTCTGAGTGCGGCAAACTCCAGCGAGAACGGGATCGCGGTCGACAGGATGGCGACCAGGATGCTGATCAGCAGATTGCGCGGTTCGAGTAACCGCACGCCGGCGCCCGCAACTCCAAACGGCAGTAGAGCGAGGCCGCCGACCACGAGCGCGAACGCCAGCCCATTTGGTCCCGGGACCAACCGTCCGACGCGCTGGCTCATCAGGATGTAGCAGGCCCATCCAACCGCGGCTCCGAGCGCGAAGAGCACTCCAATCAGCGTCACCGCGCCACCGCCGACCGACAGAATGACCACACCCGCCGCTGCCATCGCCGCCCAGACAAAGTCGAGGACGTTCCTCGAACCGATGATCGCCACCGCGAGGGGACCGAGAAATTCGATGGTGACCGCGATGCCAAGCGGGATACGGGCAATCGCCTGGTAGAACATCAGGTTCATGGCGGCGACCACCAGGCCAAAGACGAAGATGGCGCGCCACTGCGTCCCATGAAGCCGCGGCCGGCCAGGGTGTGCGATGGCCAGCAGGATCAGGCCGCCGAACGCCACACGGAGGAAGACTGTGCCGCTCGGCCCGAGAAACTCGAACAGACGCCGCGCGACGGTCGCGCCGACCTGCACCGACGCGATCGCGCCGAGCGCGTAGAGCGGGGCGGGGACGCGGGATCGGCTCGCCAGGTGAGTAGCCGTTATCGGCCAGACTGCTTCGGCTTCGGGGCGCCGTCCAGGAACTCGAGAACGATTCGATTGAAGACCTCGGGCTGCTCCATGTTTGGGACATGGGCCGTGCCCCGCATCACGAGCCGTCGCGCCCCCTTGATTCCGGATTCCAGCTGCTCTGCGGCGTCCATCACATCAGGGAGGTCGCGGTCGCCGGCAACGATCAGCGTCGGCACCCGGATGTCAGCGAGCCGCTCAACGGCCGGCGGCTCCAGTGGCCGGGCCTTCATGTCCGCAGGGAACCGTTCGCTGTTAAACCGATCCATCGCGAAGACCGCAGCCCGAACGTCCGGGTCTACATCCGCGGCGGTGCGGCCCTTGCCGTAAAGCCAGATCTCCATCTCTCGCTCGATCGTCGCGTCCAGCCCCTTCTCCTCGAAGATCTGATCGACCTGGCGCATAAGGGCCTTGAAGGCGTCCGACTGCTTCCGTCCGCTGAATCCCGGCCCAACGACTACGAGCGCGCTGACCCGGTCAGGGTGCTCGAGCGCGACGTCGATCGCCAGAGAGCTGCCCATCGAGACGCCGACGAGCGCCGCCACCCGGATTCCGGCTGCGTCCATCACCGCCAGCAGATCCGCGCGCGCCGAATATTCCCCGTGAGTGACATCGGATTGCCCAAAGCCGCGCATGTCATATCGCAGGACCTTGAAATCCTGGGAGAAGACCGCGATCTGTGGATCCCAACTCCGGCTATCGGTGATGCCGGAGTGGATCAGGACCAGCGGCGGGCCCTGGCCGGCGACCTCGTACCAGAGCTTGCCCCCGTCAACCTCGGCAAACCCCGATCTGGCGGGACCGACCTTCGCCTTCGACATGGCACCCGCTACATTACTAGGGAATGAACGAAGCCAATAACCTCACTCGCGACGAGGCCCGGGCCCGCGCCGATCTCATCCGCAGCCCCCTCTACGAGATCGCTCTCGACTTCACGACCGGAGACAAGACGTTCACCTGCGACGCGATGATCCACTTCCTGTGCGATCAGGCAGGCGGCACTACATTTATCGATTTCTTCGCCCCATCCGTCGATAGCTGCGAACTCAACGGCGAGGAGGTCCCCAGGGAGGCCTTCAATGGCGCCCGCATTCAGCTGACGAACCTCAAGGAGGCGAACGAACTGCACGTGCTGGGAACCTGCGCCTACGAGAACATCGGCGCCGGCCTCTGTCGCTTTGTCGATCCGGTCGACCAGAAGGTCTACCTGCATACGCAGTTCGAGCCTTTCGATGCGCACCGGATGTTCCCCTGCTTCGACCAGCCCGACCTGAAGGCGACGTTCGACTTCACGGTCTTCGCACCTGCCGACTGGGTCGTCATCTCCAACAACGCCGGCCAGGCGCAGCCGGTGGCCGGTCGCGAGAACGTCAAGCGCTGGACCTTCGGCGCCTCGCCCAAGATGTCCTCGTACCTGACTGCGATCGTCGCCGGCGCCTACCACGGCGTCCGCGACCGGCATGGCGACATCGACCTCGGGATCTTCTGCCGTCAGTCACTGGCGCAGTACCTCGAGCCCGACGAACTCTTCACGATCACGAAGCAGGGCCTGGACTTCTATGGCCAGGCCTACCAGTACCCGTATCCCTTCCATAAATACGACCAGCTCTTCGTCCCCGAATTCAGTAGCGGCGCGATGGAAAACATCGGTTGCGTGACGTTCAGCGAAGTGTTCATCTACCGCTCGAAGGTGACGGAGGCCGCCCGCGAGGACCGGGCGAACGTCATCCTGCACGAGATGGCGCACATGTGGTTTGGCGACCTCGTCACCATGCGATGGTGGGATGACCTCTGGCTCAATGAGACGTTCGCGACCTTCATGTCCGTCCTCTCCCAGGTCGAGGCGACCCGCTTCAAGAATGGCTGGGTGACCTTCGCGAACCAGTACAAGGCCGGTGCCCGGCGCCAGGACCAGCTCCCCACCACGCATCCGATCGCCGCAGACATACCCGATGTGGCCTCCGTCCGGCTGAACTTCGACGCGATCACCTACAACAAGGGTGCCTGCGTCCTCCGCCAGCTGGTTGCCTGGGTTGGCCAGGACACGTTCCTGAAGGGCGTCCAGCAGTATGTCAAGGAACGCCAGTATGCGAATGCATCGACCGCCGAGTTTCTTGCGGACATCGAGGCGGGCTCCGGCCGCAACCTATCGGCGTGGTCCGAGGAGTGGCTCGAGACGGCCGGCTTGAACACGCTGCGGCCGCTGATCACGCCGCGCGGCGACACGATCGGTTCCCTCAATATCCAGCAGGAAGCCCCCGCCGACCATCCGGCGCTCCGCTCGCACCGGCTCGCGGTCGGCCTCTACGACCTCAATGGCGAGAAACTGGAACGACGTCGTAGCGTTGAGCTCGACGTCATCGGCGAAAGCAGCCCGGTCCGTGAGCTCGCCGGTGAGAAGCAGCCTGACTTCCTGCTGATCAACGACGGCGATCTAACCTACGCGAAGATCCGCTTCGACGAACGGTCGCTCGCAACAGCGACGGACCACCTCGCCAAGCTCACCGATCCGCTCGCCCGCGCCGTCTCGTGGGCGGCGCTCTGGGACATGCTTCGCGATGCCGAACTGCCTGCGCGGCGCTTCGTCCGCCTGATCCTGAACAACATCCATGGCGAGACCGACGTGGGCGTCGTCCAGGACCTGATCGCCTACTCTTCGTCGGCGATTCACGTCTACGGTGACCCGGGCAACGTGGCGGCGGCCGAGCAGGCGTTCGCGGAGCACGCGCTTCGTACGCTCGACGCTGCCGAGGCAGGAAGCGATTTCCAGCTCTCATGGGCGCATGCGTTCATCGGGGCGGCGCGGTCGGAGGAGCATCTCGCCGTCCTCGCCGGCATCCTCGACGGGATCAAGGTCTTCCCCGGGCTCGCGGTCGATACCGACCTGCGCTGGTCAATCGTCATGGCGCTCGCCAGTGCCGATGCCGCCAACGAGCCGCTGATCGCGGCAGAGTTGAAGCGAGATCCGACCGACCAGGGCACCCGGTATGCCGCGGCCGCGCGCGCCTCCCGGCCGACCGCCGAGGCCAAGGCCGAGGCGTGGAAGGCGATCACGGAGGACACCGAGCTCCCACTCGCGACCCTGCGCGCCATCATGCGCGGCTTCCACCGCTCCGAGCAGCGGGCCCTCTTGGAGCCGTATAGCGCCCGTTATTTCGCCGCACTGCCACGCGTCTGGGAGTCCCGCGACATCGAGATCGCCCTGTCGTTCGCGGTGATGATGTATCCCGGGATCGTGGTCGGTGACGAGACCGTCGGGACGACCGATCGGTATCTCCAGGGTAAGGACATCCCCGGTCCGGTTCGGCGGGTGTTGCTCGAAGCCAAGGACAACATGTTGCGGGCCATGCGCGGCCGCGCCCTCGACGCCACCGCCGACAAGGTCCCCGCCCAGCGCTAGTCTTTCTTCTTCGCTCGCAGGTGGACGCTTGGGGTTGACGTTGTGGCTAGTAAGCATGGCCGCCTCACCACCACCAGCCCAGAGCTACCCGGTTCCTTCAGCGACGCCCCCGCGTCGCAAACGTGTGAACTGGCTCCGTGTGGCGATCGTGGGACTGCTTGGGGGCTTGCTGATCATCGGCGGCCTGGCGGCGCTCGGCGGCGTGGGGAAAGGCTTCAATACCGCGGGAGCATTTGGCGTCCCTGACGATTTTCCCAGGTACCCAGCCGCCATCATGCTCGGCGTCCATGAGAACTTCACGCCCGGCCTCACGACGGTTAATGCCAGCTGGGACGCCGATGCGTCGCTCGACTCGGTGACGGCCTATTACTCCACGAAGCTGAATCAGCCGCCGTGGACGGTTACCAGGATGGATACGGTTGACGGAACCTGGGCGTTCCGCCGGACGGACGGCAAAATGACCGGTCTCATTCGCCTTTCGGGGCACGGCCAGCGCACCAGGATCGACATCCGCCTCGAAAAGTAGTCCCCTGCGAGGCGGTTAGCCTTAACGCGTGACCAGTCCGGTTGCGGAAGACATCTGGGCCCAGTGGCTCTCATTTCGCCGCCAGGGATCGACAACCATTTCCAGGGACCAGGAGCACCAACTCCAAACGCTTCGCGACAGGGTGCTGGGCTTGGCGGCCATCAAGCCCGACGACACCGTGCTCGACGTTGGATGCGGCGACGGGCTGATCGCGTTTGGAGCCCTCGAGCGCCTGGGATCGAAGGGTCAGCTCGTCTTCGCCGACCTCTCGGCCGATCTCATCACGCGCTGCCGCCTGGCCGCGCAGCAACTCAAGGCAGAAGACCGCTGCCGCTTCCTTGTCTGCCCTGCGGATGCCCTTCAGGTCGATACGGCCTCCGTCGACGTCCTCACGACGCGTTCGGTTCTTATCTATGTCAGCGGGAAGGACCGCGCCATGGCGGAGGCCTATCGCGTGCTTCGACCCGGCGGGCGCGCCGTGATTGCCGAGCCGATCAACCGATACTCATTTCCCGAGCCACCTGGCACTTTCCTTGGGTACGACGTCCGGCCCATCAACGAGATCGCAGGCAAATTGATCCGGCTGTACGACCAGGAGGCGACGCCCGCGATCGCCCCCATGCTCGATTTTGACGAGCGCGACCTGGT
>JALZAV010000135.1 GCA_030948145.1 Candidatus Dormiibacterota bacterium | reverse complement strand
TCGGTCGGCCCACCGCGTGCACGCTCGCCAGGGATCCTCGCAGGCGGGTCAAGCCAAGCACCAGCGTGAAGGCCAGGCCGAGGACGATGACGTCGGTGAGACCCAGGTAGAGGGGGAAGAGGGCGGCCGTCCCGGCTCCGACAATGTGGACCAATGTTCGGGTCGTCTCTGGCCGCACTTCGTGGCGCGAGGCGAATTCCGTCGCGGCAAAAAGGGCGAGGAGCCCGGCCGCCGTGGCCAGCAGAGGCAGAATCCTCACGCCTGATGGTAGCGGCCATACCGTCCTTGACACGATATGGGCAATGGGTTAAGTTCACTGGGCGAACAGAAAAGACAACTCAGCGTGCTCGTGTGACCGCGGGTAGTAGTCTAGATCACCTTGGAGGGAAGAATGCGCGTACGCAGGCTCATTACTCTGGTTTCGGCGGCGTCGGTGGCCTTGATCGGCGCGCAGTCCGGTCCAGTGCTGGCGCAGGCGGGAAACCAGGGTTCAGCGAAGAAGTCGCTGCACCAGCACCGGCAGTCGACCAAGAACACGAGTCCGACGCCAACGACCACAACGAAGAGTGCCGATGGCGCAGACGACGCCATGAACCAGGCCAACCAGTATGCCGCGGAGCGCACCGCGCCGGGGGCAAGTGTGCCGGCGGAAGCATACCTGGCAGCGCAGGCGCTGGCGGCCAAGCTCAGGGGCGTCGGGGCCAGCTGGACTGAGCTCACCCATCAGCCGGCCGACATCGAGCCAGCGGGTTACAACGACCCGTTCTGGTCCAACGTCGGCGCCGGCTTCCTGAACAACGTCGGCGGACGGATCACCTCGCTTGCGGTTGACGGCTCGACGATCTACGCCGGAGCCGCAGACGGCGGCGTGTGGAAGTCGACCAATGGCGGGGCGAACTGGACCCCTATCTTCGACCAGATGCCGACCCTCTCGATTGGAGCCCTCGCGGTTAACCCTGCCGACCATTCGCTCTGGGTGGGCACCGGGGAGGCGAACACCAACTCGGACTCCTACGCCGGTCAGGGGGTCTTCCGCTCGGCCGATGGCGGAGCGTCATTCGCCCAGGTGGGTGGCGCCGAACTCTCGACCAAGACCACTTTCCGACTCCTGTTTGACGGACAGGGGAAGGTTTACGCCGCCACGAGCGGCGGTCTGTACCGTCGTGCTGCGGCTGACACCGCATCCTCCTGGACGGAGGTGCTGAAGCCGGAGCCGAATCCGGGACACAGCCCATACAAGACGTCATTCGTCACGGACGTAGCCATTCGACCGGGTACCAATGGTGCGGTGGTCCTCGCGGCCCTTGGCTGGCGGAATGGCGATAGCTATAACGGGTTCTATCTCTCGACCACTGGGGGCGGCGCAGACAGTTTCACCAGGTTCGTTCCTAGCGGCGCCATCGACCACACCGATATGGGGCGGACGACCTTTGGCTACGCGGCCGACGGATCGAAGCTATACGCGATCATCCAGTCACCGACCAAGCTGCTCGCTGGTGCCGCGACGGTCCTGCAGGGGGTCTTCGTTTCGTCGAATGGTGACCCGCTGGGTCCTTGGACGCTGATCGCCGATTCCAACAAGCTGTGCAACTCCGGTTCGGGGTTAGTCCCCTGCGGGAATGGGTACGACCCCGGCGTGCAGGCATGGTACAACCAGAGCCTGATCGTCGATCCGGCCAACGCCAACCATATCGTCCTCGGGCTGGAAGAGGTGTATCAGTCGTTTAACGGCGGCGCGTCCTTCACTACCATCAGCCCGTACTGGAACTACGCTTTCGCGTGCGACGCAAACAATACTTGTCCTCTGACAACGCATCCCGATCAGCACGCGGTCGCGATCAGTGATGGTACCCTCCTCATCGGTAACGATGGTGGCGTCTACTCGCGTGACCTCGCGAACAGCGCGCCGGGCGGCGGGTGGACCGACCTCAATGCAACGCTGCATGTGTTGCAGTACTACGACGCTGAAGCGGGCAAGGCCAAGCACGGCGTGGGTGTCTGGGGTGGTCTTCAGGACAATGGCACTATGGTGCTGTTCCCGGGAGCTCCGACCAACATCAACCCTGCGAGCGGAGATGGTGCGTACGTCATCGTCGATCCGAAGAATGCCAATAACGCCGTTGGCGAGTACGTCTACCTGAATACCTACCTGACGACCGATGGCGGCCACAACTTCCGGACCATCACGCCGTCTTGCGCGAATGTGGCTGGACCGCGGATCGCGAACTGCGATCCGAACCCGCGGTTCATCGCTCCGCTGGCGACCGACGTCAACGATGCGAATCACTGGGTGATCGGCGGGCAATTTGTCTGGACCAACAACCAGGCGTGGAATACCGTATGCGACGACGCATCGAAGCATTGTGACTGGACGAACGTGCACGACACAGGTGGCTCGATCACGGCGCTCGCCGTGAATGGCAACACGATCTACGCTGGGTGGTGCGCGCCGTGCAATAGGGGCGGAGTGTTCGGGATCGACACGAACTATGGCGGGGCCTGGCACACGATCGCGGCCAGCAATCTGCCAAACCGGTACGTCGCCGGCCTGACCGTTGATCCGCAAAATCCGGGCCACGTCTTCGCGGTCTACAACGGCTTCTCGCGACGCTGGATCCCGAGTGCGGGCATGGGCCACGTCTTCGAGTCGACAAATGGTGGGATGAGCTTCACGGACGTCTCCGGAAATCTGCCGGATGTCCCGAGCGACGCCCTCGTGTACTCGAACGGGCACCTTGCGTTAGGGACCGACATCGGCGCCTTCTATGCGAACGAGAGCAACGGCGCCCAGACCAGCTGGTCCCGGCTCGGTACCGGACTTCCGAACACCTCGCTCAACAACCTGCGCCTGAATCCGGACGGCAAGACGTTGCTTGCAGCCACGCACGGACGGGGGCTCTGGACGATCCCGCTGCCGAAACAGGACTAAGCGCTGAAAGCGGCGTCGGGCCATCGGGCTCGGCGTCGCTTTTTCTGTGAACCGGATCAATTTTCGCTTGCGCCCTTGACATATGCCGATATCGGCATATAATGTGGGACATGGCACGAGCGGCGACCACGGCAGATGCGTTCAACGCCGTAGCCGAACCCCGGCGGCGCGAGATCCTGGATCTCCTGGCCGGCGGGGAGCGGCCGGTGAATGACCTGGTGGAGATGCTCGGGCTGTCGCAGCCACAGGTCTCGAAGCACCTGCGGGTCCTTCGCGAGGTCGGGGTGGTGGAGGTGCGCGTCGAAGGCCGCCAGCGGGTATACACGCTGAACGGTCCCGCCCTGAAGCCGATCCACGACTGGGTGAAGAACTACGAGCGCTCGTGGTCGGAACGGTTCGACGAGTTGGACGCGGTATTGGAAGAATTGAAGTCTGAGGAGGACAAAAATGACCGTGGCAAGTAGCAAGAAGGCGACCGTGACGCTTCCGTCGGATACCCAGATCCTGATCACCCGCGAATTCGACGCGCCCAAGCACCTGGTGTACAAGGCGTGGACCACACCGGAGCTGGTAGCGCGGTGGTGGAGCGGCCAGCGCGGCAACACGACCAGTGCGGAGATCGACCTGCGCGTCGGCGGCAAGTGGCGCTACGTGATGGTCGCGAACGAAGGCTTTGAGGTCGCCTTCCACGGCGAGTATCGCGAGATCGTCCCCAACGAGCGGGTCGTCTCGACCGAGGTCTACGAGGGCGCGCCCGAGGGCCAGGCGGTCAACACGCTGACGCTGAGCGAGCAAGAGGGCCGGACGATCCTCACGAACCTGATGCAGCTCGACAGCAAGGAAGTCCGCGACATGATCATCGCGACCGGCATGGAAGGCGGCATGCAGGAGTCCCTCGCGCTCCTGGAGGAAGTCGCCAACTCGCTTCGCTAAAGCGGGCTCGAAAGGACCACCGGAGACGTTCCGGTGGTCCTTCTATTTGTGGCCGGAAATTGACGCCGGTCACTGAATTCGGTAGAGTTCGCGGCACGGTGTCGCAGGTACTCCGGGCGCTGGAGGCCAAGCGCCTAGTGACTCGCGCGGCGGATCCTGACGACTCGAGGGCCAGGCGCGTTGGCGTGACCACCCGCGGCGCAGCGCTGGCCCAGAGGGCCATCGCCGTCGTCGAGGCCGCGGACCGCGAGTTCTTCGCCGCCGCCAGCAACCAGCCGGCGCTGTTGAAGGCGCTGCTTCGCCTCGCCGCCTGACTTATCGCGTCGGTGGCTCGACGGAAGTCCAGTGAGCGCCACCGTCGGACGTCGTTGACAGGCAGCTCACTGCCGCGAGTGGGTCTGGTCCGATGGCTACATTCGGGCAGAGGACAGTCCAGCCATGGGCGGCGTCAACGAAATGAAACGGGTCAATCCCAACTGACACAGACTCTCGCGGAAACACCGATGTGATTTGTCTCCAGTGCTTGCCGCCGTCATCGGTGCGCACGAGGCTTCCATCAGCCAGCCGCCCGATCCAATGCCGCGTGTCAATGAAGTGGACTTCACCTCGATCCAGGGC
>JALZAV010000050.1 GCA_030948145.1 Candidatus Dormiibacterota bacterium | reverse complement strand
GAGGCACTCTACGAGGCGCGCACGCTGGTACGGATTCTCGGTATGCGGCGAACGATGTTTGTTGTTCCGCGGGAGCTCGTGGCGGTGATTCATGCCGCGTGCACGCGGGCGATCGCCGTTCGCGAGCGCGACCGGCTGGTTCAGATGCTCGAGGAGGCGGGCATAGCGCGCGACGGCGCCGGCTGGTTGGCCCAGGTGGAGCGGACGACGCAGCGGGCGCTGGCGGCTCGAGGCGAAGCCACCGCCGCCGAACTGGGCAGGGATGAGCCGAAATTGCGCACCCAAATCCGCCTGTCGGCCGGTAAAGCCTATGAGGGGTCGGTGAGCGTGGGGACGCGGCTTCTGTTCGTGCTTGGAGCCGAAGGGCGTGTAGTGAGGGGCCGGCCGCTCGGCTCCTGGGCGAGCAGCCAGTTCCGCTGGTCGCTCACTGATCGGGAGCGTGCGAGCGAGCTCCAGGCCTGGTCACGCGAACAGGCGCAGGCCGAGCTGGTTCGTCGCTGGCTCGCCTCGTTCGGTCCTGGGACGGTCGCGGACCTTGCCTGGTGGACGGGGCTCACGATCGGTGCGGTCAAGCGGGCACTGGCAGAGGTCGCGACCGTCGAGGTCCGGCTCGAAGGCAGTACCGGGCTCGTGCTTGCCGATGATCTCGAGACGACACGATCAGGCGCGCCGTGGGCCGCGTTGCTGCCGGCGCTCGACCCGAGCGTGATGGGTTGGTTCGAGCGGAGCTGGTACCTCGGTCCGCATCGCGAGGCGCTCTTCGACCGATCGGGCAACGCCGGGCCGACGGTGTGGTGGGACGGTCATGTCGTTGGGGGTTGGGCCCAGCGGGCCGAGGGGCCGATCGTTTTCCGCGTCCTGGAGGACATCGGATCCGAAGGACTTGCGGCGGTGGAGACGGCGGCCGCGCGCCTGGAGGCATGGCTGGGCCCGGTGCGCATCACTCCCGGCTTCCGCACGCCGCTCGAGAAATCTCTGACCGCTGCCGCTGGGTAGGCTTAGCCCGTGACAGCCGGTCGTACCTGCGTGTTGCTGATGCGGCATGCCACGGTTGAGAATCCCCTGAAGGTGATCTACGGGCACCTACCGGGGTACCAATTGAGCGCACTCGGGCGCGCCGAGGCGGCGGCGGCGGGCCAATCGCTGCGGGAGCGCGGCATCGAGCGCATCCTTCACAGCCCGCTCGAGCGCGCCCGCGAGACCGCGGAGATCGTCAATGCGCAGCTTGCAACGCCGGTCGGCCTTCAGGTGGAGCCGGCCCTGGTCGAGGCGGAGTTCGGGCGCTATCTTCAAGGGGTGCCCTACTGGCAGATTCCGGTTCGGCGCCCGGCCTGGATCGTGCACCGGATGCGACGCGGATTTCTAAAGGGTGATGAATCGATCGAGTCGATGGGGGGCCGGGTGCTGCAGGTGGTTCACCGGCTGGCGCGCGATCACCCGCATGGAGTCTCCCTCTGCGTCAGCCACGCCGACCCTCTCCAGGCGGCCTGGATCCTACTGGATGATCGCCCGCGAACCGAGCGGGAGATGAGTCGCAAACAGGTTGGTCGGGCGGCGCTCCTCGACGTGAGATTGGAGGGCGATCGCGTCGTATCGACCACCTACGTGCCGACCCCGGCGGTGCCGCGATGACGAAATCGCGATGGCTGCTCGAGCCCGGAGCAGGCGAGTCGGTCTCGCTCGGCGGCATTGGGGTTCACTTCAAAATTTTCGGCAGGGACACCGGAGGGCGATTCTCGATCGTCGAGCATCCGGTGGCCCCGCGTGTCCTGGTGCCGAGCCACGTTCACCACAACGAAGACGAGTACTCATACGTCGTCTCGGGCCTGATCGGCGTCAGGGTTGGCGACGACATCTTCGACGCCCGGGCTGGAAGCTACGTTCTGAAGCCCCGCGAGATTCCACATACCTTCTGGAACCCGACCGACGAACCCGTTCTACTGGTCGAGATCATTGCCCCGGCAGGATTCGAACAACAATTTGCGGAGATGGGGCAGTGGTTACGCACAGGTCCGATCACGCCGGAATTCGGCGCGGGCCTTTCGCGTCGTTACCACATCGACAATGCGCCGGACACCTGGAACGCCTGGATTCGCGATCTGACGAAGGAGCACCGGCTGGTACCGGCCGGATGAGGCGCCAGAATGACCTCGCGAGGCCGTGGATGCCGATAAAGTAACGCGATGATTGACGAGAGCTGGGCCTACAAGCCGGCGCTCGTCCAGGCCAGGGCGATCGCCCACAAACAGGTCAAGCCGCGCGAGCTCGTCGAGCTCTACTACGAGCGGATTGCGCGAATCGATCGGGATCTCGATGCCTACGTTCTCTTGACGCGTGAGCTGGCCGAAGCGCATGCCGATGCCTCCGAGCGGCGAGTCTCGGCCGGGCAGCGGCTGGGGCTACTCGACGGGGTGCCGATCTCGATCAAGGAAACCGCGTCGCTCGCCGGCTACCGGGCTAGCCTCGGTTCGCGCGTGTTCGAAAATGCTGAGGCACTTGTCGATGGTTTTGCCATTGCCCGGCTCAAGCAGGAAGGTGCTGTGATCCTCGGCAAGACAAACGCGCCGGAGTTTGGGAGCAGGCCGACGACCGAAGGTCCGATGTTTCATCCGGCACGCAACCCCATCGATCGCGAGCGTACGGCCGGCGGATCGACCGGGGGTGGCGCGGCGGCGCTCGCTGCCGGGCTGTGCGCGCTGTCGCACGGCGGTGATGGCGGCGGCTCGATCCGGATCCCGGCCTCCTGCTGCGGGGTGGTCGGGTTGAAACCGTCCCGCGGCCGCATCTCGAGTGGTCCACTCTTCGGCGAGGATTGGGCAGGCCTGAGCACGACCGGCGTTCTGGGGCGCACGGTCGCCGACGCTGCGATCGGGCTGGACGCGATGGCAGGACACCTCCCGGGCGACCCCTATTGGGCGGAAACGACCGGATCGTTTCTGGTGGCGGCCCGTCGTGAGCCGGGAAGGCTGCGAGTCGGCTGGACGGTCGACGTCCACGCACGGGTCGACCCAGAGGTCGCCGCCGCGACCGAGCGCGTCGCGGCAGCGCTCGAAGGGCTGGGGCACTCGGTCACGCGCGTCAGTCCTGACCTTGGCCAATTTCGGGAGATCATCCAGTTGCTGGCGGTGACCGCCATCGGTCTGCTGCCAATCAGCCGGCCAGACTTGCTCGATCCCTTGAACCGGCTGATGTTCGAGGCCGCACCCAGGGCGACCGCCGTCGATTACCTGCGGGCGCTCACCGAGTTGCATCGGCGGTCCCGGGTCCTCGTCGCCGCCTGGGATCGGATGGATGTGCTCCTCACGCCAACGCTGACCTACCCGGCGCCGAAGCTCGGTGCCCTCGGTCAGAACCCGGAGACGGCCGGGGAAGAATTCCGGGATTGGCTGAGCTTTACCTATCCCTTCAACTGCACCGGGCAGCCGGCGATCAGCCTGCCCCTGGCGAAGACGGCGGGTGGGCTCCCGATCGGGATCCAGCTGGTCGGTCGCCCACGCGATGAGGACACGATCCTGTCACTGGGGGCGCAATTGGAGGCTCGCCACTCTTAAACGGCGGTGGCAACGATCGTTGCCTGGGGTGACGTCGGCACAACACGGTCGACGCCAAAGCCAGTCTGCGTCAACATTGCACGGAGTTCCTGCTCGGTTCGCTCGCGAGCACCGAAGAGCGTGAACATGTGCAGGTCCATGGTGAGTGCCTGGGCCTCGCGCGGACCCGGGACGGCCCGCTCGGGGAGGATGTAGTCCATGACCAGCAGGGAAGCACCAGGCCGCATCGCGCGCCGGCAGCTTTTCAGGATCTCCGTGGCGCGCGCATCGTCCCAGTCATGCAGGATCAACTTCAGCAGGTAGACGTCGCCGCCCTGTGGGACCGACTTGAAGAAATCGCCGGCTTTGAGCTCGCAGCGGTCGGCGACACCCTGATGGCGGAGGTAGGCCTCGCCACCCGCCAGCCCGGCCTCGACGTCGAAGAGTGTTCCCCGGAGCGATGGATTCGCGGCGAGGACACCGGCGATCAAGGCGCCATTCCCACCGCCAACATCGACGACCTGGCGGCACCGCGAGAAATCGAACGCCTCCGACAACTGCGGCGCGAAGGCGGCACTCTGCGCCGCCATGAACCCATTGAATCGAGCCGCGGCCTCCGGCTCCCCTGCCAGTTTCTCCCACATGGAGCGTCCGTGGGCAAGCTCGAAGGGCACGGAGCCATCGGCCACGCCTCGGGGTAGCTTGGCCCAGGCCTCCCAATTAGCGTCTGAGGGAAGGGCGATAGCCGCGTTCCTCATGCTCCCAGGAATGTCCTTTCGCAAAAGCTCCCCAATCGCCGTGTTCGAAAACCGTCGATCGTCCGCCTCTGTCAGCACCCCAAGCCCTGTCAAAGCGCGCATCAGGCGGCGCAGGACCTCGGGGTCGGCGTGCAGCTCGGCAGCGACGCTAACAGCGTCCCGGGGTCCGGCGACCAGCGCGTCGCAGATCCCAAGGAGCGCCGCGGTTCTGACCATCTGGGTCACACGAAAACCGCTGATCATCTGATACAGGCGGTCGCCGGCGTCGCTCACAGGTCCATGCTCACAGGTCCATTATTGGTCTTGAGGTTAACGTTCTCGGCCTCACTGGTCCGCGCGCTTGCGACCCCGGCATCGCGAAGGGAGCAGCCCGGTCTCGTAGCATCGAGGCGATGGGAACCGCCTGGCTTCTGATCGATGGCTCGAGCATCATGTTCCGCGCCTTCTTCGGCATTCCGCTGACGATGAAGGCGCCGAACGGCCAGCCGGTCAACGCGGTCCGCGGCTTCCTGGATATGCTGGCGCGCCTGGTCAACGATCGCGATCCACGCGGTCTGATCGTGGCGACCGACGAGGATTGGCGCCCGGCGTTTCGGGTCGATGTGCTCCCGAGTTACAAGACCCACCGCCTGGAGGGCGGGAACATGCCGCCCGAACTCGAGCCGCAGGAGCCGATCATTCGCGAGGTGCTGGCCGCCATCGGCGTCGACGTCGTCGGCTCCCCGGGGTTCGAGGCGGAGGATGTGATCGCGTCCCTGCTGCCGCTCGTCACCGGCAAGGTCGAGATCGTCACCGGCGATCGCGACCTGTTCGCGCTGGTGCGCGATCCCGACGTCACGGTGCTCTATACCCAGAAAGGGATCGGCAACCTGCTCGTCGTCAATGAAGCGGAGATTGAGAAGCGCTACGGCATTCCGGGTCGGTCGTATGGCGACTTCGCGGTCCTGCGCGGGGACCCGTCGGACGGCCTTCCTGGCGTGCCAGGGGTCGGGGAGAAGACCGCAGCGCAGCTGGTGCGCCGCTTCAAGGACCTCGACGGGATCATCGCCAGCGGCCGGGTCAACGCGACGGCGATCGAGTACATCCAGAAAGCGCGCCGGGTTGGCGTCCCGGTCGGCACTGCGCCGGTGAAGCCGCCGACAGCCAACCGTCCGGCCACGCCACGGGATCCTGGCGCGTTAGCCGCGTTGAACGACACCTACGGCATCAAGGGATCGACCGACCGGCTGCTCACGGCGCTGGCGCGCGGAGCCGCCCTGGCCCGCTAGACCGCCCGCATGCGATTGCTCTTCGGGTTGCTCTCGACCTCCGCCATCCCGAGCTCTTTCATGACCGGCGGGACGTACATCGCGAAGCGACCCCGCAGTCCCTTCTTCAGCCCGTACCAGCCGCCGACCGGATTCTTCGGGGAGCGTGCCCACGCCTCGACGGTCCCTTCCGCTGCCGGCTTCTGCTCGTCGGCGCTGCCGAGCAGCATCCAGTCGCCATGCTTCTTCAACATCGCGTGCAGGTCATCGATCGCTCGCAGTTGGTAGCGGAGCTCGGTTTTCCCAACCTGGACCACGAGCGCCGGCGGATCCAGCGTCTCGTCCCGGTACGCCTGAAACTCCGAGGACCCGCTCGGGGTCTTGAGCGTCCAGGGCTTTGCCTTTGTGCCGCCTGCGCCTTTCGCCGTCGTTCCCATGTGCCTTCCTCCTCAGGTTGATCGTGCTGACGTGCTGGGCGTGACGTCGGACGTCGGGTCGCCTGCCGCACAGGCGGCCTGGTAGGCGGGCAGAACCCCCTGCCAGCCGTTGTGATTCGCGTCCCGCCAGACGGCGCCGCGCGCACCGAGTCGTTCCCAGCCGCGGTGCTCGATCTCAACGCGGGTGGCGTCGCGTCCGAGCTCGAGAAAGAGGATTTCCACGTCGGTCGCGTCTCGACGGTCGGTTCGGATATGCCAGCGGTAGCAGAGACGGCGGGGCGGCTCCCACACGGTCACCTCGCCCCATTCGAGTTCCTTACCGTCGGCGGTGCGCTCGAAGACGCGGCCGCCAACGCGTGGTTCGAATACGATCAGCGAGCCGGGCATCCCCGAGCCCGTATGCTCCGGCGGCCACCAGGAGGAGGCCTTAGCCGTCCAGGTGTTGAAGGCGTGTGCAGCCGGGCAGGCGACCGTGAAGGAGAGGCGGAGCGGTTCGATCATCGCTTGCCTCGGCGCGGCGAGGTGTTCTCGGCGAAGATCCGAAACCTGGTCGCCGCCTGACCCCAGACTCTCGTCAGGTAGCTCTGGACCGCTGCGGCGCCCTCGGCCTGGAGTCGATACAAGCGCTGGGTGCCGACAGCTTCGTCAGTGACGAGCCCGGCCTCGCTCAGCAAGCGCAGGTGCCGGGAGACCGCCGGCCGGCTGATCGGCAGCGTCTCTGCAATCTCACGAACGGATCGAGGCCGGCTTGCCAGCAATTCGACGATCGCGCGTCGATGCGGGTTGCCGAGCGCGTCGAATGGGTCGCCATCCACCGCGGCACGAGCCATAATGTCAATGGTAACAGAGGGGTTACGGTAACAAAAAGGCGACCATTCTGGTACCTTGGCGGTAGCGAGTAGATCGGATTCAGGAGGCGGGGATGAAGTTCTATCAGGCGGAATCGACGATCGACGCGAGGCCGGACGCCATCTGGGCGATTCTCACGGATGGGCCGGGCTACACGGCCTGGGATTCAGGGGTCGTTCGCGTGGAGGGCCGGATTGCTCTGGGCGAGACGATCAAAGTGGTCTCGCAAGCCAATCCGTCGCGAACGTTCCCGGTTAAGGTGACCGAATTCGCCCCTAGCCAGCGCATGGTCTGGTCGGGTGGGATGCCGATGGGTCTGTTTAAAGGCGTGCGCACCTTCACCCTGGCGCCGGCCGGTAACGCGACGAGGTTCTCGATGCGGGAGGAGTACACGGGTCCACTGCTCTCGATGATCTGGCGCTCCATTCCGGATCTGGGCCCTTCGTTTCAGCAATTTGCCAGCGGGCTGAAGGCGAGGGCGGAGCGCCGAGGCTAAACGCGGCCTGCCTCAGGCTGAAGCCGCCTCGCGCTTTCGGAGCTTGATGCGCATGTCCTCGGCGAGCACGCGCTTGCGCATCCGGATGCTCTTCGGGGTGACCTCGACCAGTTCGTCATCCTCAATGAAGTCGAGGCTCTCCTCGAGCGACATCTGCCGCGGTGGGACCAGTTTGACCGTCGCGTCTTCGGTCGAGGCTCGCATGTTGGTCTTTTGCTTTTGCTTGGTCGCGTTGACATCGATATCGCCGCCCCGACGGTTGAGCCCGATGATCATGCCTTCGTAGACCTGCGTCCCGGGCGCGATGAACGGCTGGCCGCGCTCCTGGACCCCCTGCAGGCCGTAGGCCACCGCCATCCCGGTCTGGCTCGCGGTCAGCACACCGTTGCGCGTCCGAGGGGGAAGGGTCCGCCAGCGCTCCCAGCCGACCACGCGGGTCGACATCACGCCGGTACCTCGGGTCAGGGTCAGAATCAGGCTGCGCAAGCCGATCAGCGAGCGGGTCGGTGCCCGGTAGGTGAGGCGAGCCCCGCTCCCGGCATCGGTCCGCATCTGCTGCAGCTGGGCGCCGCGCGACCCGAGCGCCTCGGTGATGGCCCCGACCGAGTCGGTGCCGCAATCGATGATGCACTCCTCGATCGGCTCGTGCCGCTGGCCGTCGATCTCGCGCGTGATGACCGCCGGTCGGGAAACCTCGAACTCGAAGCCCTCCCGCCGCATCGTCTCGATCAGGATCGCCAGGTGCAGCTCACCGCGGCCGCTGACCTCGAAAATGTCGGCCGTCGGTCCGTCCGCGACCTTGAGCGCGACATTGGTCTGTAGCTCCCTCGCCAGCCTCGCCCTCAGCTGCCGCGACGTGCTGCTGGTGGTTGCCTCTCGCCCGGCGAAGGGAGACTGGTTGACCGAAAACTGCATGCGCAGGGTCGGCTCGCCAACCTCGAGGCGGGGCAACGCCTCGGGCTGCTCGGCGTCGGCCACGGTATCGCCGACCGCGACGTCGGCGAGGCCGGTGATGTAGACGATCTCGCCGGCAGCCGCCTCCTGCGACGGCATCCGCTGCAGTGCCTCCACCGTCAGCACAGTGGCGATTCGTTGCCGCGGACCGATCCCATTCTCGGTACAGCAAACGACCTCCTGGCCGGGACGGACCAGGCCTCGGGTGATGCGGCCAAGCGCCAGCCGCCCGCTGTAGTTGTCGTAGTCGAGGTTGCTCACCATCAGCTGGAGTGGGCCGCTGGTGTCTCCGAGGGGAGGGGGCAGGAAGGTCAGCAGGGCATCGAGGAGCGGTTCCAGGGTCGTGCCTGGGTAGCGAAGGTCGGCGGTGGCGGTCCCGGTCCGGCCGTTGGTATAGATGACCGGGGCGTTGAGCTGGTCGGGATGCTTGGCGAGCTCGAGGAGCAGGTCGTGGGTGGCTTCGACCGTCTCGGCCGGCCGCGCGTTCGCGCGGTCGATCTTGTTGACGACGATGATGGGGGAGAGGCCCAGCGCGAGTGCCTGGCCCAGCACCACCCGCGTTTGCGGCATCGGTCCTTCGACCGCATCCACGAGCAGCAGGCATCCGTCGGCCATCCCGAGCACCCGTTCCACCTCGCCGCCGAAGTCGGCGTGTCCCGGGGTGTCGATGATGTTGATTTTGACCCCCTTGTAGCGGATCGACGTCGTCTTGGCCAGGATCGTGATGCCTTTCTCCCGTTCCAGGTCGTTGGAATCCATGATCAGCTCGCCGACCTGCTCGTGGGCGGCGAAGACGTGTGATTGCTTCAGCAGGGCATCGACCAGCGTCGTCTTCCCATGGTCTACGTGCGCGATGATCGCGACATTTCGCAGGTCGGCACGGCGAATTGGGGCGATGCTCAGGGCGCTCATCCGACCGCCAGTGTAGCCGCCAACCGTCGAGCGCGCCCTTTTTGGTCCTAGCGTGGTGCCCTTGGGCGTGATAGGACCGCGAATCGGTTCGCCTCCAACCAGGCCACCGCGATCCCGAGGGGGACGATCAGCAATTCAACCGGAATTGCGCTGGTAAAGGCGCGACCCGGCATGATCGTCGGCAGCACCCCGCCCTGCAGCAGAAAGATCGAGAACGACAATCCGGCCGCCACCAGGCCCGCCAGCGCCGATACCAGCGCAACCGGTGCCTCGTAACCGTGTGGCCGGGCAATGCCGCCCTGGAAGCGACGGCGGGCGATTTCAGCGGCTCCGACGATGAGGACGATGCCGAGGCTGAGCTCGGTGAACCTGGTCAGGACGGCAACGATCGACAAATGCGGGAGGACGAGGTTCTGGATGAAGGGCGAGAGCAAGCCACGTGGTGTGGCGGGACTCGACCGGACGAAGGCGCCGAAGTTGGCAAGGAAGTTGGGGTCGGCGAATTTGTTCAAGCCTGACAGGAGAAACTCAATGCCCAGGGCGCCCTGGATCAGCGCCGACGCCGCCAGGGCGGCATTGCCGCTCACCGGCAGCCGCCGGTCAGTCCGGGCCTGGCCGCTCGTGATCACGAGGGTGCTGCGCATACATCTCCATACGTACCCACTTCTGGATCAGACCAATTCGGCTAGGCTAGGCGCATGCTCGACCCAAAGCACCAAATCTCGATCGAGTACTGCGTTCCCTGAGACTATCTCGACCGAGCCGTCGGTCTGGCGGCAGAGATCGCGGGGGCGTGGGCGCCAATCCTCATCGAGGTCTCGCTCCGCGGCGGGACCAGGGGCCGTTTTGAGGTCACGGTGGATGACAAGCTCCTCTTCAGCAAGGCAAAGCTCGGCAGGTTTCCCAACGATGGCGAGATCCTCAAGCTGGCCGAGCCGCTAATCGGCCCGCCGCTGGACTGGCGCTAAGCCTATCGGCGCCCTCCGCCGCCCGCTACCGATCCTTCTCGGACTGGTGCTGGTGCTCGCGGCAGTTCAGTACCTCCGGCCGCTTCCGGCGGTGGCATCCAGCGCCGTGCTCGCAGGGCCGCTTGTGGTTGGAAAGGCTCCGGTGATCCCCTGGCCGGCCCAGGGCAAGGCGGCCCTCACGGTTGAGGGTGTGGGAGACGTCGGCTTCTCCGGCGGGACGGCTGCCATGCCGATGGCGAGCACCGCCAAGATCATGACGGCCCTGCTGACGCTCGAGACCCATCCACTCGCCGCCGGGCAGCCCGGACCGGTCCTCACCATAACCCGGGCCGACGTGGCGAATTTCTACGCAGAGCGGAATCAGAACGAGTCGGTCGTGCCGGTCGCCGTCGGGGAACAGCTCACCGAGATCCAGCTTCTGGAAGGGCTGCTCCTACCTTCGGGCAGCAACTTCGCCGACATCCTGGCCAACTGGGACGCCGGCAGCGTCCCCGCCTTTGTCGCCCTCATGAACGCGCGCGCCGTGGCGCTTGGCATGGCAGCGACCCACTACGCCGACGCCAGCGGTTTCTCGCCGGCGACGGTCAGCATCCCGACCGACCTCGTCAAGCTGGCCCGGGTCGCGATGGCGCAGCCCGCGCTGGCGGCAGTGGTCGGCGAGAGACAGGCGACACTTCCCGTCGCCGGCGTGGTCAAGAACCTCGACACCCTGCTGGGGCAAAACGGCATCGTCGGAATCAAGACGGGGCACACCGATCAGGCGGGTGGCTGCTTTGTCATGGCGGCCGACCTCAAGCCGGACGGTCAGCCGGTCCGGGTCTACGGCGCGGTTCAGGGTCAGCCGAACCAGCTACCGGGCGCCTTTGCCGCGACGACCGCGCTGATCACCGCGTTGACACCTGCGCTCCACCTGCGGACCATCGCCGCCCGGGGCGACATCGTCGGCCGCTATGAGGCGCCCTGGGGTGAAGCCGGCTCGATCGTGACCGCCGGGGCGGTGAGCTGGGTCCTGCTGGATGGGACGACCGTCACGCGGCAGGTGACGCTGACCGCGTTGCCCGCGACTCTTCCGGCCGGTTCCCGGGTCGGAATCCTCGCGCTGGAAGCGCCCGGCCACCGTGCCGAGGTCCCGCTCGTGACGACGGCAGCCATCGCCGGGCCCGATCTCGGCTGGCGGCTGACTCGCGGCTTCTGACGCAGGCAGCGCCAGTGATCGTGCCGTGGGTGTCACATTTTGGCCCGCGGTGGTGCGTCATACTTGTGAGAGCCATGAAGCGTCTTCTGACCCCCCTGATCGCCGCCGTCCTCCTCACTGCCTGTGCCGGTGTGACCGTTCCCGGGGCGACCAGGTCAGAGACGCCCAAGCAGGCGCTCGCCTCCGGCGCGAAGGCGATGAGCCAGCTCCAATCGGCGCGGTTCGACCTCAACGGCACCGTGAACGTAACGCTGCCGCAGGCGCTCGTCGATCGGCTCCGCGCCAGTGGCGGATCGCAGGCCGCCATCCTCACGAGCAACATGACCGTGACGCTCAAGGTCAGCGGCGCGGCCCAGAAACCGGACCGGTTCCAGGCCACCGTCAGCGCGAAGCTGGGCGGGCTCACGCTCAATACCGAGGTCATCGCCCTTGGCGGCACGGTCTATTACAAGGACCCGATGACGTCCAAGTGGGAGGCTCTCAAGCGGCCGTCGAGCACCGAGCCGAACATGGCGGCGCCGAAGCTCTCGTACCAGACCATCCTTGATACCGCGAAGTCGATCACCGAGATCACCGATGCGAACCCCTCGTTGAACGGCGTGACGGTCGAGCACTATCGCATCGTGCCTGACCTGGCCAAGCTGTTCGCGGCGATTTCCGCCGGGCACGCCACGACCGACTCCGCGGCGATGACCGCCATTCAGGCCGTGCTGCAGAACGCGAATGTCTCGGCAGACGTCTGGACCGGCAAGGACGACCACCTCGTCCGGCGCGTCAGCTACGACGCCGACGTGACCGGCGACCTGTCGCAGTTACTGGCGGGCACAACGCGGAAGGCATCGTCGAAGATTCCCGCGCTCAGCCTGCCGGCCGGCTCGATCGCCCATGTGACGGCCCACCTACTCCTCGACCTGCATGACTTCAACACCCGGGTGAAGATCCAGGCCCCCATAGTCGGCTGATGGACTGGAAACTGGAGCTCGTCATCCTCCCGGTTTCCGACATCGATCGGGCGAAGGCGTTCTACGTTGACCAGGTCGGATTTCATGCCGACCACGACCAGACCGTCAGCGACCAGATCCGATTCGTGCAACTGACGCCACCCGGCTCCGCGTGTTCGATTGCATTCGGCAAGGGAATCGTCGAGGGACGACCCGGCTCGGTGAAAGGCTTGCAGATCGTGGTTTCCGATATCAAGGCTGCTCACGCGCACCTCCTCGAGCGCGGCGTCGACGTCAGTCCGGTGCAGGAGCTGGCCTGGGGCTCCTTCGTTTACTTTTCGGATCCGGACGGGAACCGTTGGTCCATCCAGCAGCCACCTTCCCGCCAGCGGGCGTCGTAGCCCGCACCAGCCCGTACGAATTCTCGAGCATTCTTCGGACGAGGCCGGTTGGGATGCTGCCATCGAGGCGGACGGTGTTCCAGTGACGCTTGTTCGTGTGATAACCCGGGGTGATGGCCGCGTAGTCCTGCCGTAGGCGGTCGGCCAACCCCGGATCGCATTTCAGCGTGATGTGGTCGGGGACCGCCGCATTGGGGCAGATCGCGAACACCTTGCCGCCAACCTTGAAAAGGCGCACGTCAGGACCAAACGGAAACTCCTCGGTTGCGTCCGCTTGTCGGCGGCACCAGCTAACCGCGGCCCGGCCTCGCATCGGTGTCAGCGTACTGGCTGCAGCTCCGTGGTAGGGCGGTTCGACGGTTCTAGGCGATCTGGATCGAGCGCTTCGAGAGTCCCATCCAGTAGCCGTCGATGATGCTGGGCAGCGGCTGACCGTGAATGTCGCCCGCGCCGAGCGTGACGAAGAGCGGTGCAAGATGTTCCGTCCGGGGGTGCGCGTAGCGGACGGCCGGGGCACGGTGCGCGAAATCCTCGAGCTCATCGAGGTTGCCGCGTTCAAGCGCCTCGTGCGCCCAGGCGTCGAACTCCATCGACCAGTCGGGAGGTGGGGCGTCAAGCCGGAAGTCGCGCAGGAATGGCAACCCGTGGGTCAGAAAACCGCTCCCGACGATGAGCACGCCCTGATCGCGGAGCGGGCGGAGTCGCTGGCCGATCTGGAACAGTTGCGTGGGGTCGAGGCTCGGCATCGACACCTGCAGCACCGGCACGTTGGCGTTCGGATACATCACCGTGAGCGGCACGTAGGCGCCGTGGTCCAGCCCGCGTTCGGGCTCCTCGGCCACGGGCTGGTCGGAAAGGAGCTTGCGGACGTCGCTCGCGAGCTCGGGAGCGCCTGGCGACTCGTACCTGGTTCGGTAATACCGCTCGGGAAAGCCTCCGAAGTCATAGACCAGCGGCGTGCCGGTCCGCGTCGCCCCGATCGTGAGCGGCGCGTTCTCCCAGTGTGCCGAGACGATCAGGACGGCTTTCGGGGTGGGAAGCGCCCTGGCCCAGGCGGCCAGCTGCGCCACCCAGAGCGCGTCGTCCACCAGTGGCGGGGCGCCATGGCCGATGTAGATGGTCGGCATCCTGGTCGCCTCGCGCACGGTTCGGGCCTTCTGCGCCACGAGCCTGGCGGCACGTTCCGGCGCCACCACGTGGGCAGGCGGTGACGGCTTCAGTTCCTCGTCCATCAACGTGAGCCCCATCCGGGCGGCTTCACATCGACGCCGTCGGGCACGAACAGGAGGCCGCTGGCGCGGCCGCGATGGTCGGTCACGCCGTGCTGCCAGACGATCGCATTCGTTGCTGGGTCGATCACGATCACGCGGTTGCGGAAGTCATCGTTAACCGCAATCAGGCCGTTGCTCATCTGGATGGCGAGCGATGGGTGATCGAGCATGCCGACGCCGGCTTTCGGCGAATAGCGCCAGACCACCTTCCCCTGCTGGGTCATGATCAGGATCTGGCCCGGCCGCCAGTAATCCACGATCAAGATATTCCCGTCGCGGAGCATCTGGGCGTCCGAGGCATAGTGAATGCCAGGGGCGCGGGTGGTCCAGGCCAGGGTTCCGTCCCAGCCCATTTCGCTGACCCAGCTTCCGGAGATCTCGGTGACCAGGACGTTGCCGTTTTTGAGGGGCGTGTCGCCATTCGGAAGGCCGAAGGTTTTGGGCGGGTGGTGATCGCACAGCCCAGTCTTGCCGAGCTGGGCCTTGATCGTCTTCGTCGGCTGATCGATCAAAAGGACGCGGCAGTTGCGGATGTCGGCGACGCTGATGCTGCCGTCGGGCCACAGGTAGGCGTCATCCGGACCGTTGAGGTACCCCTTGGACGAGCCGTGATGCTCGGATACGCCGTACTGCCAGACGATCCGCCGGCTCGCGTAATCGATCAAGACGATCGTGTGCGCCTCCTCCTCGTTGACCACGATGGATTTCCCGTCCGGCCCATAAAAGGCATCGTCCGGCCACCGGAAGTGCTGCCCGGGCCCCAGGTCACCGGGTCGCGGAAATTCCCAGACAACGTTATGATCGGGCGTGACCTCGATCACGCGGTTGTTCGCGCGATCGGCGATCAGCATATTTCCTGGCAACACGCCGGGAAGGGGTGTCGGTGCGGGCGTCGCCGAAGAGTCCGCGGTTGCCGAGGGCGGCGGAAGCGCCTCGGCCTCCTTCGCCCCCTTCGGCGCTGCGCTCGAGGGAGCAGAGGAGCAGGCCGCCAGGACGCTCATGGCCAGCGTGATGGTGACGCGGCAACGAAGAGGGGAGGGAGCGAGCAAGCTCTCGGTAGCCTAGAGGACGAGCGCCATCGGGCTCTGCAGCAGGTGCTTCACTTCCTGCAGGAATTGCGCCGCCGTGACACCGTAGAAGACGCGGTGATCGACGGAGAGGGTCACCCGCATCCGCTTGCCAGGGATCACCTGGCCGTCCTTGACGATCGCCTTGTCCTGGATCGACCCGATCGCCAGGATGGCGGAGTCGGGGGGGTTGATGATCGCAGTGAACTGGTCGACGTCGTACATGCCCAGGTTCGAGACCGTGAAGGTATTGCCCTGGTAATCCTGCGCGCCGGCCTTTTTCGCCTTGGCTCGGTCGATCAACTGGCGAGCCTCCACGGCGATCGCTTTGAGTGACTTCTGGTCGGCGTTGTGCAACACCGGCACGATCAGGCCGTCCGGCAGCCCGACCGCGATCCCGATGTTGATATCGCGTTTGCGTTCGATCCGGCCGTCCGCCCAGGAGGCGTTGACCTGTGGGAATTTCGCCAGGGCCAGCGCCACCGCCTTGACGACCAGGTCGTTGACGCTGATCGCCTCCGATTTGTCGACCGCCTCGTTGAACATCTGGCGCAGGTGGACGGCATCGTCCATCGCGATCTCTGACGTCACGTAGAAGTGCGGGGC
>JALZAV010000134.1 GCA_030948145.1 Candidatus Dormiibacterota bacterium | reverse complement strand
GCGCCATCATGAAGCTCAACGACGCGGCCGCCCAACGGCACGTCGATGCGATTCCCACCGGGGCGATGACGCTAGATCTGGCGCTCGGCGTCGGCGGCATCCCGCGCGGCCGCGTGGTCGAGATCTACGGCCCGGAGTCATCTGGGAAGACGACGCTCGCGCTACACGTCATCGCGCAATCGCAGAAGCAGGGAGGGACAGCCGCCTTCATCGACGCGGAACACGCGCTCGACCCCGTCTACGCGTCCCACATCGGGGTCAAGACCGAGGACCTGCTCATCTCACAGCCGGACACCGGCGAGCAGGCGCTGGAGATCGTCGATGTCCTGGTCCGCTCCGGCGCGATCGACGTCATCGTGGTCGACTCGGTGGCGGCGCTGGTGCCCAAGGCCGAGATCGACGGCGAGATGGGGGATAGCCACGTCGCGCTCCAGGCTCGCCTGATGTCCCAGGCGCTGCGCAAGCTGACCGGCGCCATCTCCAAGTCGAGCACCTCCGTGATCTTCATCAACCAGCTGCGCGAGAAGGTCGGGATCATGTTCGGCAACCCCGAGGTCACGACCGGCGGCCGGGCGCTCAAGTTCTACGCCTCGATCCGGCTCGACATCCGCAAGGTGGACTCGATCAAGAGCGGCCTGGACGTCACCGGGAACCGGGTCAAGGTGAAGGTAGTCAAGAACAAGGTGGCCCCGCCGTTCAAGTCGGCGGAGTTCGACATCCTCTATAACGAGGGCATCTCCTACTGGGGCAGCGTGCTCGACGCCGGAGTGGACGCCGCGCTGGTGGAGAAGAGCGGCTCCTGGTTCTCCGCCAATGGCCAGCGTCTCGGACAGGGCCGCGAGCAAACGGTCGGCTTTCTCAAGGCAAATCCAAAGATCGGGGAAGATATCATCGCGCGGCTGAAAGAGAAAGCCGTGGAGAAGAGCGAGAAGCTCGAGAAGACGCTGCAGCCGGCGTGAAGCGCCGGGCGGGCGCTCCGGCGGCACCCGCAAACCCGGAAAGCCCTGAGGCAGCGTACGCCGCCGCAATCAAGAAGCTGGCGCGACAGCCGCAGTCGCGGGCCGCGCTCGGCCAGAAGCTGGAGCGGCAGGGGTACACCGCGGACGCGGTCAGCACCGCGCTGGACCGCGCCCAGGCGGAGGGGTACCTCGACGATCGCGAGTATGCCCAGTCCCTGGTTCGGCGGCGCTCGGCCAGCCGCGGCAACGGGCTGATCGCGCGGGAGCTTCGGGCCAAGGGGGTCGAGGATGAGACCGCCGGCCCGGCGCTGGAGACGGTGGACCGCGAAGCCCAGCTGGAGCACGCCCTGGCGCTCGCGCGGAGCCTGCTGGCCCATCGCACCCCGCCGGACCGCCAGGCGCTCCAGGCCTGGGTCGGCCCCCGGCTGAGCCGCCGCGGGTTTGACAGCGGACTGGTCTATCGGATCTGCCGCCAGTTGGCCGACGAGTGGGAGGCTGCCGGCCGGTTTGACAGCCCTACAGAACGCGACTAAGATGGTCAAGATTTTGTCGCCTTGTAACGACTAGTCCCGCCGCGCCCACGCGCGGTGAGAAGAACCTTCACAAGTCCATAGAGCGAGGTGTATTCAATGCCCAACCTATTACTCCTGCTCATTGGGGTCGTGGTGGGTGCGGTTGTGGGCGGGGTCATCGCCTACTTCTGGGTCGGAAACGCCAACCAGCAGCGCGCCGCCGTGTCGACGGCGGAACGCGACAAGCTGAAGGCCGACACCGATACCCAGGTCAAGGAGATGATCCTCGAGGCCAAAGAGGAAGCCCACCGCATTCGCATGAGCCTGGAGCAGGAAGTTCGCGACGCTCGCGCGGAGATCCAACGTTCGGAACGCCGTGTGCAACAGAAAGAAGAATCGATCGACCGCAAGCTCGAAGACCTCGAACGCAAAGATCAGGCCGTCACGGCGAAAGAGCTGGAGATCGGCCGCATCAGGGAACGCGTCAATGATGTCCTCGCCGAGCAGGTGAAAGAGCTCGAGCGCATTTCCGGGATGACCCGGGCGGAAGCGAAAGCCAGCATTCTGAGCAACCTGGAGAAGGAGCTCAACCAGGAAATCGCCGAGAAGATCCGGGAGAGCGAGGCCGTCGTCAAGGAAGAGAGCGAAAAGCGTGCTCGAAACATCCTGGTAACTGCGATGCAGCGCATCGCCGCCGACCAGACGGCTGAAACCTCGGTTTCCGTCGTCGCCATTCCCAGTGACGAGATGAAGGGGCGAATCATCGGTCGCGAGGGACGGAACATCCGGGCGCTGGAACATGCGACCGGCGTAGACCTGATCATCGACGATACCCCCGAAGCCGTCATCTTGAGTGGCTTCGACCCCGTGCGCCGCGAGGTCGCGCGGGTCGCGCTGAACCATCTGCTGGTCGATGGCCGGATCCACCCGGCGCGGATCGAGGAGATGGTGACCAAGGCTCGCAGCGACGTCCAGAATCGGATCCGCGAAGAGGGCGAACAGGCCATGTTCGAGACCGGCGTCACCGGCCTGCATCCGGAACTGGTCAAGCTGCTCGGCACGTTGGCCTTCCGCACCAGTTACGGCCAGAACGTGCTTACCCACAGCAAAGAAGTGTCATTCCTGTGCGCGATGGCAGCCGCCGAAATCGGCGCCGACGTGGCGCTCGCGCGCGAGGCCGGCCTGCTGCACGACATCGGCAAGGCCGTCGACCACGAGGTCGAGGGATCTCACGCCATCATCGGCGGGGAACTGCTCAAGCGGCTGGGACGACCCGAGGCGCTCGTCAACTGCGTGGCCGCCCACCACATGGATGTCGAACCGACGACGCTCGAGGCGATCCTGACCGTTGCCTGCGACGCGGTGTCGGCGGCGCGGCCGGGAGCCCGCCGCGAGACCCTGACGACGTATATCAAGCGTCTCGAGAAACTGGAGGCGATCGCCAACGACTTCGAAGGTGTGGAAAAATCCTTCGCGATCCAGGCCGGACGCGAGATCCGCATCATCGTCAAACCGGAACAGATCGACGACAGCCGGGCGCAGATTCTCGCCCGGGACATCGCCAAGCGGATCGAGAGCGAGCTACAGTACCCCGGTCAGATCAAGGTGACCCTGATCCGGGAAACGCGCATTATCGAATTCGCCAAGTAGGAAAGAGGCGACCCCCGTCGGGGCCGCCTCTTTTTGTTTGCCGAAAACGCAGGCAGCCAGCTGGCGTTCCGTTTCATCCAGGTGAAGCCGCCGGGCGGCGACTGGACCGCATTTGCCTTCCTCGGAGGCCTGGGCGCAGTGGCCCTACTCCTTTTGGGCTTCCTCGGAGGCTATGCCCTGGGCTACGCGCAGCGCGGCCCGGTCGCGCAGACAGTTCAAAGCGTGTCGGCAAGCGCCTCCCCATCCCCGCTTCCGACGGCTGCCGCGACGCCCACAGCAATGGTGACGCCTACACCTACACCGACCCCCGCCCCCACCCCAACTCCGACGTCCATCACCCTGCCGACTCCGGGTGGAAATGCGACCTACCCGATCTGCTCGTACGCGGACTTCCCACTGTATCCAGGTTCGGTGCAGTACCACATCTCACCGCCCATGCCGAACAGCTGGCAGGTCTTTGGCGTGACGCCGGTGGACGTCGCCGGCTACTACTCGAAGGGTGCCTACCAGAAGGCCTGGATCTTTACCCAGTCCACTGGAAGCACCGATGGCCGGTTCTGGACTCTTCGCTTCACGCATGCTCCCGCGTGCCGCGGGAATCTCAAGATCGAACCGGGGACGGTCTATCAGATGCTCACCGACCTGCCCTGACGAGGTAGGCGCGCATCCCCGTACGGAAGGCGGTCGCGCCCGATTGGGCCGGGTGCCGGACATAGACGGCACCCCGGCCGGCGAGGATCGTCTCCGCGATCCGACCAACGGCCACCAGCGTCTCTGGTTCGAGAATTCGGATCAGGCGTTCGAGAAGGACCAGCCCCTGCTGAATCTCTCCACTGGTCGGACGTCGGTTGGACAGCGGCCGGCTTGCAATGAAGGGATGGCCGGGGACCGTGTTCCAGAGGATCACCCGCTGTTCGACACCCAGCTCCTCGAGGAGGCCGTGGACGATCGTGCCGGACGGCTCGCTCCAGCCACGCGGGCGGTTCGTGCTGGTCGGTCGGTAGGGCGGACCCCAACGGGCCATGTCTCGCTCGCTGGTGAATGCGATGCCGGACCAGCGCATCCCCTGGTAGCCGGCCGCCTCGCCCACTGCCAGGACGTCTGCATCCGGCCGATCGAGCAGATAGTGCCGAAGGTTGGCGAGGCGGATCGCCGGCCCATCCGGCACGTCGTCCGTGCCGAAGTCGGCAAAGGGGTTGAAGGTGGTGCCGATCCTTGCCGCGGCGAGCTCGGCGAGCAGGCGGTCGATCGCGCCGGCCTTGTTAGGATGCGGCAGTGCTGATCACCGTCCTCGCGATCGGCGACATCATCGGGCGGCCGGGTCGCGAGGCGATCGCCCGGCTGCTGCCCTCGCTGCGACGGGAGTACGCCATCGACCTGGTGGTGGCAAACGGTGAGAATTCCGCCGGCGGATTTGGACTCACCCCGAAGATCGC
>JALZAV010000133.1 GCA_030948145.1 Candidatus Dormiibacterota bacterium | reverse complement strand
GAGCCTGCCTCATCGGATACCCAGTCCCGGTCTGGATCCCAGAAGGGACCTGCCTCGAGCGCGACCACTTTCCAACCGCGACGTGCCAGTCGCTGCGCCAGGACGCCACCTCCGGCTCCGCACCCCACGATCAACGCATCCACCTCCTCGTCGTTCCGGAACCGGCGCATGCGTTCACGAAGTGACCAGGGGGTTCGAATCTGGCTGATCGGGTCCGGCAGCAGCCAGGCCGACTCATTGCGGGCGCGAACGTTGTCGGTACTCAACCTTTGCTTTTTGCAACCACGCCGTTCCGGGCGGCCTCGACGCGCTCCGCCCATGGGACCGGATCGCGCGAATCAACCTCCTCGACCTCCCATGGCTCACGCTTGCCGACGCCGATGTTCTTGTAGCCGCGTGGATAGGCAGGGCCCCCGAAACCGATCTCGCTCCAGGCCCAGGGATGCGAGTAGTAGGCGGTGCAGGCATAGCGCATCCAGAGGCCCCAGAGCCGGCTCGCCGGCATGTCAGCGAAGCGCTCTGACGTCCGGATTGCTTCCAGCAGTCGCCTCTGGTCCCCGGCGGCCATGGTCGCGAACGACCGACGCTGCAACTCTGCAAGCGAAGCCCTCCAAGCATCAGCATCCGGGGGCATGTCCTCGTAGCGCCAGCCGTCAGTCCATCCATCCGCCAGGCGGTGGTCGATCAATTCGAAGACCGGGACCTTGTGCTGGCCCTCGTCACCCGCGAGCAGGCGTTCGAGCAGCGGCCGGCAGACACGGTCCTCCTCCTCTGTAAAAAAGGAGCGCTCGGGCCCAGGTGTAAGACGTGCCAACACGATGTCGCGCGTCTGCTGATCCCAATGGTCGCGTTGAGTCAAGACGTCATAACCGGGGAATCGGTTGTGGGACGCTGGGTCGGTCACCCTAGTCCCCGCGACGCAATATCGCAGCCAAAAGGCCCATCCCCCCGACCACGGTGACCAACAAAGGCGCGAACAGCGGCGGTCCCATCTCGAGGTTGTAGATCGCCTGCGACCGTCCGCCCGGCTTACGCAGTATGCCGCGGGCATGTAGGTAGGTCCCCTGGAAGCCGTTGGCGATCACGAACGCGGAGACAAGGGGAAGCGCAGTCTTGGCCGCGCGCCGGCTGAAGACGCCCGCGATGCCTGCAAGCATCATCGGCGGCGTGAGCGCCACGGGCAGCCACATCCACCTGTTGCCAAAGCTGGCGCGGTCGTGTTCAAAGTAGACCTCGAGCCCGGTCACCAGGGCAGCCACCGCGGACAGCCCGGACAGCAGCCGCTCGAATCGCCCTTCCTCGATGTTTTTGATCAGGTGGTCGATTCCGTGGCGGGGTCGCAACTCCCTCACGCCTTGAACTCGGCGATCTTGTCCTTGAAAAGCGTGCTGGCGATGGTGACCCGGTGCGGCTGGCCGTGCAGGAACGCCTCGGCAAAGCCTTTGGCCATCTCGTACGTCACCTTGGCCGGCATCGGAGGCTCGTCGGGATTGGTCAGGCAGTCGACCAGCGCCGGACCGGGATGGCCCAAGGCTCCTTTGACTGCCGCTTCGAGATCCTTCGGATCTTCGACCCGAAACGCCTTGGCGCCGTTGGCCTCCGCAAAGGCCGCGAAGTTAGCAATGCCGCTGTGACGCACGCCAAACTCGGGAAAGCCCAGCACCATCTGCTCCCAAAGGATCTGTCCGAAGCAGTGGTTGTTGTTGATGAATATCTTGACCGGCAGTTCATGCCGGATGGCGGTCAGGAGCTCGGCCATCAGCATCGCGAACCCGCCGTCGCCGACAAAGGCAATGCACTGCCGGCCGGGAAAGGCGTGCTGGGCGGCGATCGTGTAGGGCAGTCCCGGAGCCATGGTGGCGAGGTTGCCCGAGAGCATGAAGCGACGATCACCGCGGACCACCCAGTGGCGAGCCGACCAGGTCGCGATGGTGCCCGAGTCGGAGGAAAGGATGGCGTCGTCCGCTGCGTACTTGTCGATCAGGCTCATCAGATACTGCGGCTGAATCGGGTTACGGGAGCCATCCGCGATCGCGGTCATCCGCTTCCACCAGTCCTTCATCTCCTTCTGTCGGTCCTCCAAGAAGACACGCTCGGTCTTCCGGGTGAGCATCGGAATCAGAGCCTCTAAGGTCTCCCTGGCGCCTCCGACCAGCGGGACTTCGGTCGGCACCCGGTTCCCCGCGCGGGCCGGGCTGATCTCGATTTGCACTGTGCGGGCGCTCTCCGGCAGGAACTTGGTAAAGGGAAAGTTGGTGCCGATCATGAAGAGGGTGTCGCACTCCTCCATCGACTTTTCCGCGGGCAGGGTACCGAGCAGGCCGAGGCCACCGACGGAGAGTGGATCGTCGTCCGGAAAACTGCCCTTGCCCGAAAGCGTCTTGACGATCGGCGCCCCCAGAAGCTCAGCCGCTTGGCGCAGCTCGGCGGCCGCGCCGATTGCTCCCGCGCCGGCGAGAATCACAACCTTTTTGCCCTCGTTGAGAACGGCCGCAGCGCGCCTGAGATCAGTATCCCTCGGCAGCGCGGGCGCGAGGATGAAGATGGGTGAGGTACTGGGGGCCCGGGCGGGGGTCGGGCCGCCAGGCGCAGCCGTGTCAGCGTCCATGAGCTGGACGTCATTCGGGAATGTGATGTGGGAGACGGTGTGATATACCAGGGCAGACCTCACGGCCAGGTCGACCAGGGTCGGGATCTGGACCGGGGTGTAGACCATCACGTTGTACTGGGCGACATCCTCGAACAGTTTTTCGAGATGGACCTCCTGCTGATAGCCGGTACCCAGCACCTGCAGCTCCTGCATGCCGGTCAGCGCCAGCACCGGCTGATGGTCGAGCTTGGCATCGTAGAGTCCGTTCAGAAGGTGGATTCCGCCCGGTCCTGAGGTCGCGAGACAGACACCCAGGCGGCCGGTGCTCTTTGCATAGCCGGTCGCCATGAAGGCCGCCGCCTCCTCGTGGTGGACCAGGACGAACTTGATCCGGTCCTGGTGCCGGCGTAGTGCCTCAGTCAAACCGTTGATTCCGTCGCCCGGGAGGCCGAATACTGTGTCGACTTCCCACTCGATCAGTCGTTCAACCAGAAGTTCGGCTGCGATCTTCTTCAATGTCTCTCTCCTGTTTGCAGTTTCGGAGCCAATGCTTAAGCCCATCAGCGTTCGGCGGCTCGAAGCTTTCGTCTTTGGTGATCCGGGTGATGGCGTCGACAGGAATAAACGACTTCGTGTCACCGAAACCCACCATGCTGGACCCGTAGGAAACGGACTTTTCGTTTTTGAACATCGATCAGCAGGTCGCGGCTGGGGGGCATGGTTCAGGGACAGCAGAAGGCGGAAGAAGCGGTCTTACGACAGCACCCCTTCCGCCTGACAAGAACGGTCGCCGATCGGCCATAACAATGGCAGTAACTTTGCGGTGTGCCCATCCGTCGGCTAAGGGCCCCCCTGACTTGACATGTACTGCATTTGCTGGTCAATGGTTGTCCGTGTATTGAGGTTGCTCATGACCCAAAGCGAGCCGGACACAATGACCAACACTATGCCCACCATTGAGGCGAGCGCATACAGCTTCCAACGCGGCTGTGTTTCGCTACCGAGGTGAAGAAATGTGAGCACCTGCGCCCCGAACTGCAGCAGGGCGAGGAAGATGAGAACTGCCAACGCGAACGCTGGATTAAGGGTGTGGCCTGTGGCCAACATATAGGCAGCAATGGTGAGCGCAGCCGAAGCAATCAGACCAATCAAATAGGAGCGGACGCCGGCATGCGCCCGCTGCGAGGGCTCCCCGGTCGCTGAAAATAGATCGTTCAAAGCTGCGTCAACCCGACCATATAGACGATCGTGAAGATAAAGATCCAGATGATGTCGAGAAAGTGCCAGAAGACGGCGAAGTGGGTGAACCGTCGCACCTGCGGCCGCTCAACGCCTTGCCGCCAGGTGCGAGCCATGAGGACGGCGAGCCAGAGAAGTCCAATCACGATGTGGAGTCCGTGCGTCCCCACGAGCGTGAAGTAGGAGGACAGTGCTCCACTCCGGCTCCAGTCTCTGCCGCTCGAGACCAGGCCGGCAAAATCGTGAAACTCCATCGAGATGAAGCCGAGCCCGAGCACCCAAGTGGCCCCAAACCACCTCAAGCCATGGCTCCGATGCCCCGCTGTCACGGCGAGCCAACCGAGGCCACACGTGAAACTGCTGGCTAGAAGGATCAAGGTTTCGGCCAGCACATACGGCGGATGGAAAACTTGCCCGATCGCAGGACCGCCCGCAAGATTGCCGCGAAGCACAGCGAATGTCGCGAACAGGGCTGCGAACAGAATGCAGTCGGCCAAGATGTAAATCCAGAAACCGAGAGCCGCGCTCGCATCTCGCTCGGCGCCCTCAAGGGAGGCGGAGGTCACCGCCAGCGTTGGGATGTTCAAGTCGACAGAGCCCGACGCTTAGCGCCGCTCTCCATACTGGCGATGTCCGAGCCGGGCAGCATGTAGGAGCTTTCATCCGACGCGGTTGTGCGAATGACCACCGCGGCAAGCAGAGCCGCAATAGCTAAACCTGTCAGCCAGTAGATG
>JALZAV010000132.1 GCA_030948145.1 Candidatus Dormiibacterota bacterium | reverse complement strand
CGAGGACGGTGCCGGTGCGCTCATGAGCGTTACCTTGCCATACATTTGCCGCCCGCTCACGCTGAGGGTGAACTTGGCCCGCCAAATGGGGCACGACTTGCCGCCCGCCTTACGCGCTTAGGATTTGTCAGTGGCCTCGGCGATTTGGAAAAGTGCACGAACGCGGCCTGATCCTAATCAGTCGGCCGCGATCAGACGTCAACTGCCGATCCTTGCACGGTCGTCAAAGCGGCTGTCCTGAGCGGCGCTGGAAACCGCACGCCTTAGCATGTACCGCCAACTCTCGGAAGTCGCAATCGTCTTGACGCTGCTTTTCCTGGAAGAGGCCGGCTTGCCCCTCCCGGTGGCACCCGGTGAGGCAGTGCTCATCGGGGCTGGACTCCTCATCGCCAGCGGAGTCGTTCCGGTCTGGTTGATGGCCCCGCTGGCCTATCTGGCAGTTGTTGGCGGCGTCGTAACCGGCTATGCATGGGCAAACCGGATCGGACCTGAACGGGTCCACGCCCTTGCGACTAGGTTCCACGCTGGGGGACCTTACGATCGCGCCGCGGCCAGGCTCCGCTCCGCCACGCCGCTCCAGATTGCCATTTCGCGGTTGCTGCCCGGGCTTCGCGTCTACACGTCTCTGGTCGCCGGCGCAGTGAACGTTAACTTCGGCAGATTCATGACCGGGGTATTGCCTGCGAGTGCAATCTGGGTCATGACTTTCATGGGGCTCGGACTTTTCGTGGGTGCGCCGGTGGAGCGGCTGCTCGGCCGCTTCGAAGCCTATGGGCTCCGCGCGCTTGTTGTTGCGGTTGTGGTCTTCGTTTGGGTGTTGGCGGCGCGCCTCATGCCGGCCGCTGATCGACCAGCGATCGACGAGTCGCCACGGCGCAAGCGCCGCGTAGCGGTCGCGTTCGGCCTCGATCTCCTAGCGGTCAGCTGCATGACTGGCGCCCTTAGCCTTGCGGCGGGTCTAGCTCCGGTGGATGTCCCGGAACGAGCGGCTTTGGCTGCAATGGTTGCCGTCCTGGGCGTCACTTACTTGTTTGTGGCCCGCCAAACGGTGGGCTATACGGTTGGCGAGGCACTTCTCGACGTCCGTTACTACGCACCTCGCCGGCCGCGGTTGCGGCGCGCCGTTTAGGTTAGGTCTCGGCACAAGAAACGGGGGGGCCGCTCGGTTGCTAAGGGCGCCCGACCAAGGTAATCCCCTCAGGCGAGGGTCATCATTGCTAGCCTCGAGGTGGCGGACTGTCGTCGCTGTCGCGGGGAGCTCTCCTCCGTCTACGGACGTCGACAGAGTTCCATGCGATCGCCACTACCAGGTACGCAACGATCACGGCCAGCGCTGCGTAGGGGAGCTCGCGGAGCGTAATGCCCAGCACTCGGTCGATTGAGTAAGCGCCCGGACCCACGATCCCGACCGCGACCGCGACTGCTAGGTTTGTCAACGGGAGCTCAATCCCGCCGGTTGATTCGAATAGACCCTTCATCAAGCGAATGCGGAATATCGAGATCAGCATCGCGCCGGCGATCACGATGGAGCCGAGTGGACTCAGAAGTCCGGCTGCGAAAAGGCCGCCGCCGACGGCTTCGCCGATGCCCAGCAAGCCGCTCCAGACTCTCGCGGGCCGGAAGCCGGCCTCGCGGAAATAGGCTTCTGTGTCCGACGGACCGGCGCCGCCGAACCAGCCGAAAACCTTATGTGTACCGTGTGCTAACACATACAGACCAACGACGATGCGCAGGATAAGAAGTGAAGCGTCCACGTCAGCCCGCCGTACTCGGAGCCAACGGTCAGGCCGCGACCGTGTCTGGATCAGGTGTGCTGCCTCGATGAGGAAGCAGGATTCGCGCCAGCGGCCCAATAGTGAGGCCCTGCACAATGATTGAGACGAGTACAACTCCGTATACCAAGGCCCGCACCGTGTCGAATTCGGGTCCGGACTGCGTAAGGCTTAGAAGGAGCGCGACGGCGATGGCGCCGCGAAGACCGCTCCAAAAGATGACGTGCTGCCACCGCAGATTGATGTGCCTGCCGAACGGCCGCAGGAGTGCGAGCAGGCCATACACCGAGACCGCCCTCGCCACCAGAACCGCCAGCACCGCACCCAGAACGACCCACCACTGGTTGAACAGGGTGGTCCACGGAACGTCTGCACCGATTAACAAGAACACCACGGAGTTGAGAACGAAAGCAACATAGTCCCAGAAGACCGAGACAGCTGACCGCGTCCGTTCGGACATTGCTCGAGGTCGGCCATAGTTGCCGAGCACAAGTCCCGCCGCGACCACCGTCAGCAGGCCTGAAACGTGCAGGCTCTCCCCAAGCAGGTAGCCTCCGTATGCAGCGATCGCCGTCAGGGTGATCTCGACCTGTGGGTCGTCGACTCTGGCCATCAGCCTGGAGAGGCCGAATCCGATCGCCAGGCCGAGCGCGATTCCACCAACAGCAAGCTCGAGAAATTGAAGCGCGCCCAGCCATGGCGACACCGCGGTCGTAGTCGCAGCAAGAGCAATCGTGAATAGAACAACGCCGGTGCCATCGTTGAAGAGACTCTCCGCTTCGACCAGGTTGGCCAGCCGATGCGGTACCCCGATCCGCCTGAACACCGCAACCACGGCCACGGGGTCGGTGGGTGCGACCATCGCCCCAAACAGGATCGCCACGGCCACCGAAAGGCCTAGTGCGAAGTGTCCGAGAGCGGCCACAACCGCGGTGGTGACAAGCACGCCGAGTGTCGCCAGTGCGACGACGGCAATGAAATTGTCCCGCAGGTGCTTCCAGTCGAGATTGAAAGCAGCCTCGAACAAAAGGCCGGGCACCAGGACAAAGAGGATCAGGGAGTGGCTCAGGTGCAGACGATGGGCTCCTATGAGGGCTCCCCCGACCAGCCCGACCAGCGCCAGAGCGGTGACATATGGGACCGGGACGCGCTTAACCAGGATTGCCACCGCTGTGGCTGCCATGAGCAGGATGACGAAGCCCGCGACCCCACCCTCGATCACGTTGCTTCCTGTCCCTGAACGGCCTTCTCACGCTGGGTTTTTGGCGCCGAGCCAAAAGCTCGCACAGAGAGCGTCCCCTGAGCGGCCACGACGGTATCTGTGCTCATATGATCCGCCATGATGCACTGGCGCTTTCAGCTTGCGCAACGGCTCAGCAAGAGCCTGTTCCTGGTCCCAGCCGGCTGTGTGATCGGCGCTGCCATCCTGGCCGAGGTCAGCACGCTGGCGGACGGGGCATTCAAGAACTCTCTACCAGCCCAACTGGCGTCGACAGTTCAAAGCGCCCGCGCCCTGCTCGCCGCGACCGCGACCGCGACCCTCACCGTTGCGTTCGTCACGCTGTCGGTGACCTTGCTGACCATCCAGCTCGCCTCCAGCCAGTTCTCTCCGCGGGCCCTGCATGGATTCTTCCGCGACCCCGTGACGAAATGGGTGACCGGACTCGCTCTCGGAACGTTCACCTATTGCCTCTTCGTTCTTCGATCCACCCGCGGCCCCCTGGAGCAAGGCGGGGTCGAATTCGTGCCGGGAATTTCCGTGCTCGTGGCGCTCGTGCTGGCAGCGGCCAGCGTGCTGGCAGTGCTTGCCTTCGTCAACCACAGCGCTCACTCGATGCAAGTTGGTGAGATCATCCAGAGGATCTCCGCCGAGACCCGGGGTCAGATCGAGAAGAACTGTCCGGAACCCGCTGAGCCTGGCACGACGCCAGTTGTATTACCGCAGTGGCCCAGCGGACCTGGCCTTGTGGTTCGGTCATTGCACGACGGATGGGTTCAGCGGATTCAGGTATCCGGCATCTTCGATCTGCTTCCACCCGGCGGAATGGCTCGGCTCGAGACGTGGGCTGGCGCGTTTGCAGCCGCCGGCGCACCCCTATGCACAATCTGGTCTCCTTCGGTCTCTGCAAATGTGGCCGTCGGGGCGGTCCGCCAGGCGATTCATCTGGGCCGCGAAAGAACGATGAATGAAGACCTGGCTTTCGGCCTTCGGTCGCTGGTCGACATCTCCCTTCGCGCGCTCTCGCCTGGTATCAACGATCCCACCACCGCACGTGAGTCAATCGTGCACCTGAGCTCCTTGCTCAGGGAGCTTCTCCTGCGACAGCTGCCGGCACCGGTAATCGCCGGGCCCGGTAGCCGCCTGGTGGTAAGGCCGCACGAGTTCAGTCCTGAGGATTATGTGGATCTCGTTTTCGATGAAATTCGCTTGGCAGCCAGAGGCCAACCGTGGGTGCTCATCACGCTGCTCCAGGAAATTCAGGCGTTGGTGGCGCATCTGAAGATGCAGGGCCTCGATGAGCGTCTGCGAGGTCTAATTGCCCAGGCCAAGCTGACTGGCGAAGTGGCGCGCGCCAGTCTCGATGTGCAGGATGACAAGGACCGGGTTCAGAGAATGGTTGATGCCGTGGTCGAGCTGGGCTTGACTTCGGTCGGTACCCCGACACAAGAAGTTGAGGAGAACGCGGTAGTCGATGTGCGCGGGTGATCACCTCCTGTGAGGAACTATGCGCATTGGGGTGGCGTCCCGCCTTTCGGGTGGAAGGGCCAGGACATAGGATGCCGGCTGTTACCG
>JALZAV010000015.1 GCA_030948145.1 Candidatus Dormiibacterota bacterium | reverse complement strand
GCTACGACGGCACCCCGTTCACCGATCTCGGCTTCCAGAACATCCCGGCCCTTGTGCACCTGCAGCCTTGGCTCGAACAGCTCCAGGCTGTCGGCTAAATCCGTGCAATATCTATGGACGAACTTCATCTAGGCTCCGGTGCTAGCTTTCTCCGCCCTTGCGGCCGATGGCTGCCATGTGGCTCCGATCACGGCTGACACGCTCTCCGCCCTTCTGGCCGGCAGCGCGGGCTTCCGCAGGCGAAAACTCGTGAGCCGTCCCCTGCTCATGGGCGGCGCGGCCACCCTGACTGGCGATCTGCCGCTGCTTTGCCGGGCTCATCGAGGCAAAGCCGCGCCCGGGAACACTGGCGCGCTTGGACCGCGGGCGCGCCTTCCGGATACTGGACCCGGCGATCTTGATGCGGCTCGACCTGGCTGGCTTCCTTGCCTTCGCTTTGGTCGTCTTGCGGGACTGACCTCCCCGCTTCGCCTTCGCTCCCCCTGGCATTCGCTCCTCCCTGAACCTGAGAACGTTTCGTGTTAGCTAAACGCTATCTTAATCTGATATTAATACTGTAGCATGTCTGCTATAACCTTCGTCGCCATCAAGGCGGTCGTGGGCGGTGCTCCGATAACTTCCACGCGACCCTTCCTCTGTGTCTGCCCGCTAAAGGTACTAACAGAAAACGATATAGGAGGACTATAACATCAATCCGGCGCGGGCGTGGAGCGCAAGGCAGGGCCGCTAGAATGTGCGCCGACGGGCAGATAGCGAAGTGGTTAAACGCGACTGACTGTAGATCAGTTGGCCTAGCGCCTTCGGGGGTTCGAATCCTCCTCTGCCCATTGCGAGCCCACGTAGCTCAGGTGGTAGAGCGACGCCTTGGTAAGGCGTAGGTCACCGGTTCAACCCCGGTCGTGGGCTCCACTTTTCCCGCACGTCTACAGCACATGCGCTGGATTCGACGCGGTGAGGATTCCTTCGTGTTGGGCGAGGAGGGGATTGCGGGCATGCAGGATTGAATCCCATGCCAGACCGGTGGCGGCCGTGCCAACGCCGAGCAACGTCGTCCAGCTCAACAGCGCAGACAGCCGCGGTAGCCTTCGTGGCATCACGATACCCAACGCAAGAATAGGCTGCGCCGTTACGCCCCACCACCCATCCAGTGCGGCATTCCAGAGCCGTTCGTTAGACGAACTCGCGATAGGAAGCGGGTTCTCCCGCAGACCGCGCACCTCCCGGAGCCGCGCGACGGCATCCTCCGTCCTGGTCAACTGCCGATACTACCTCGAGCCGTCGAGGGTGCTGATTGCGACCAGCGGCCAGGTTTGAGCTTGCCTTCCGGCCCTGCTTTGAGGCCCCCACCCGGGCCAGCCGCACGAGGTGTTGCGAACTGCGGCATGGCTTTTCTATGATTCTTGAATGGAGTTCGTGACCCTGGTCCAGATCAGGCCTCGAGCGAATAGCAACGCGGCTCGGGTGCCCGATGAGGAGGCCAGCGAGTGGCAGCAGCTCGAGAGGCAGATCACGCTCCTGGGCGGAAGGGTGCAGCAAATCTTCAATGTGCTGGGCAACGAGTACGACCTGCTCATCCTCGGCGAGGCCAAGGATCCCAAGACGCTGCACCGGATCGACGCGATCTGCAAGCGGGAGGGCTACCCGGCCAAGACCCATCCGGCAATCCCCGCCGACGAGTACGCCCAGCTGGTCGAGGAGACCAACGCGATCCTCAATAACCGGCTGCCGCGCCGTAGGAGCCGGAACCAGCAGCGGGAAGCCTGACGCCCGCGGGCTGATTACCCGACGGTGGCGAAGTTGTGCATCACGAGCACCCCGGGTACCGCCTTCACCGCCGCCTCGATTCGCCGCAGCGCCTGCCGGTCGCGCACTCGCCCGAGAATGTCGATCTGACCGAATTCTGAGCGGACATCGAGGCTGTTCGCCGACGCCCCCAGGTCACGACTGATCGCGTCGCGGACGGCGCGGACCAGGTCCTCGTCCGTTCGCGTCGCTCGCTCCACCGCGACCACGCCGGGCACCGACCGGGCGACGGCGGCGGCTTGTTCGGACTCGGTCGGCGTCCGGACGTACCCGCCCAGCATGACCCGCTGATCCTCGACCAGCACGGTGAGCGACCGGACAAACGGCTCTGTCGCGGGATCCTCCGCCAGGCGCTGGAGCACGGCTTGCCTGATGGCCTGATCGGTCGCGAAGTCCTGCAGGCTCGCCCATTCGTCGGCGCGTAGATTCGTCACGACGCGCTCCGGGCCAGCCGCCTTCACCCGGCCGATCGGAACCCGCACCGTGCGACCGTGGCGGGCCCCCCCGGCGGCGATCAGCCCGGTGACGAGACCCGCGCCTCGGTCGACACAGATCATCCGTAACCTTCCAAGTCGCTTGCCCTCGAGGCTGACCACCGCGGCATTCGGCTGGAGCGTAATCAGGTTCGCTGATCCGTCCGACGGCGGCTCGGCCGAAGGTTCGCTAATCTGCAACACCTGTCCGTCCGATGACAGGATCGCGCTGGCGGGCACCCGCCCACCCTCGATCAGCCCGCCCCCGCTGCCCAGCATGATCGCGACCAGCCTCCCGGTTGGAGCGAGCTCGACTGCTCGGACGTTTCCCCGGAAATTACCGAGAGCCTCGACATCGCCGCCGAGGACGATGACCCGACCGCAGCCCCCGACGACCCCGTCGATCGCGTCCAGCGGCGTCACGCCTGCACCCGGTCGTAGCGAGAGGATCAGGCCGGCCGCCACGATCACGACCACGTAGCCACCCATGAAGATCACCGCGGCCAGATTCAGGTCCATGACTGCAGGAATTATGCCGGACGGTCGATCCGCCTGGTGTCAACCGTTAGGCTGTGCGGTTGTGAAGGGTTCCCTCGCGCGCCTTGACGCAATCGATCGTCGCCTGTTCGCGCGACTGACGCGACGGGAGCGGGCATTGATGGATCGGAGCCTTTTGACACTCACGACGAGCGCGAACCGGTCGGTCCTCTGGCTCTCGATTGCCAGCCTGCTCGCGATCGCCGGCGGCGATCGGGGACGACGGGCGGCCCTTCGCGGCGTGCTTGCCATCTCCATGACCTCCACCCTGGTGAACCTACCGCTGAAATATCTCGCTCGCCGGCAGCGGCCGGCGCGGCGCAGTGGCGCTCGGGCGCCACTGTTGCCGATCCCGGGCTCGTTCTCGTTCCCCTCGGGCCATTCGGCGTCAGCCTTTGCCTTCACGACGGCGGTCGCCCGCGAAGATCCCCGTCTCCTTCTCCTGGTCCTACCCCTTGCCAGCGCCGTCGCCTATTCGCGGGTTCACGTGCGGGTCCACTATCCATTCGACGTGCTTGCCGGCGCCACCATCGGAACCGGCGTGGGTCTGACGAGCAACGCGCTGATCAAGGCCGGCCGTAAATGGCTGGACGCCCGGACGCCCGCACCCCACTCGCAGCGGCCGCCGACGAATCGGGTCGTCCTGGTCACCAGCCCGCAGGCCGGCAACGAGCGCAAGGGTCTCGACCGAGCCCGTGCTTCGCTGCAGGCTGCAGGACTCGAGATCATCGACGAGATCCCCGTGGACAAGATCGCGCGGCTGCCGCAACTCCTGTCGGCGGTGGGTGGACCCCCGATCGTGGTCGCCGCCGGCGGCGATGGCACGGTGGGTGCGGTCGCCAACTACGTGGTCGGCACACCGGCCGTGCTCGGCGTACTACCCCTGGGGACCTCGAACGACTTCGCCCGCTCTCTCGACCTCCCGATGCGCATCGACGACGCCGCCCGCCTGCTGGCGGTGGGCAAGGTCTCCACGATCGATGCGGGTCGCCTGCTCGAGGATGGAAAAGCTCCGCGCCACTTTGTCCACGCCGCCACCGCCGGCCTGAATGTCAACTTCGCCCGGCTCGCCACGCGCGCAGACCTCCGACACCGGCTCGGCCGGCTGACCTACGCCGTCGCGGCGGTGCTGGCGTTGCGGGAACGGCCTGCCTTCGACTGCGAGCTGACCAGCAGCGGGCTGACAGAGCGCCTGCGGCTGGAACAGCTCGCGGTGATCAACACGCCGGTCATCGGCGGAGCTCTCGGCCTGAAGATTCCGGGGGCTGACGCGGAAAGCCGGACCCTGCAACTCCTGCTCATCGAGCACCTGCCCGTGCGCCGCCTCCTGCAATCGCTCCTGAACAACCTGGTCGGGCGGCGTCGCCTGGTGCGCGGAGTACGACTGCAGCACATCACGAGCGTCACCGCCTTGCCGGCAAGCCCGATGGATGTCGCGCTCGACGGTGAAGTATCCGGCAAGCTCCCCGGGACCTTCGAGGTCGTGGTAGACGGACTGCGCGTCATCACCGCGGCAAGCTTCAGGCAGACTCGCCATTCCTGACCGGCACGCGCTCGGCCGTTTCGGGCTTCGAATCCTCGCGATCTTCATCCTGATCGCCGTCGTCACCGCGCTCGCCGGGATCCTGGTCCGAACCTGGCCGCCTCCGTTCGATCTGGCGGCCATGCGCGCGGTTGCGGATCATCGAGACACGCTGACCACTGCTCTCGCCAGCATCGCCAGCGATGCCGGCTCATTCGCCATCATCGCGCCGTTCACGATCGCCCTCCTGCTGCTTCGCCGATGGAAGCGGCCCGCCGACGACATCGCCCTGATCGTCGTCGCCGCCGGCAGCGCTGCGTTGCCCACAATGGTCAAGCTGATCGTTGCCAGGCCCCGACCCACAATCGAGCATCTCTCCCATCTGACGACGCTCAGCTTTCCCTCAGAACACACCGCCCAGGCGGCCGCCATCTACCTCGCGATCGCGAGCCTGCTGACGCAGGGCCGATCCCCCCGATGGCGCTGGACAGCGCTGGCGGCCGCCGTGATCATCGCCCTGCTGGTTGCCCTCTCCCGGGTCTTCCTCGGCGTCCACTATCCGACAGACGTCGCCGCCGGGCTCCTGCTCGGCTGGCTCTGGGCGATCGGGATCTTCCGCTACGCCCGGTCGGAACTGAAGCCGGCCGGGAAGCCGGAGATCGTCCAGGCCGCGAAGAAGCCGTAGCGTCACTCGACGGCTGACACGGCTGACTGCGGTCTGCGTAACGGCGCCATACGCAAATGCAACTCCCTGAAACAATTTCACTGCCGGTGATGCTTCGGACGTTCTCCTCGCGTTAAACCTGCAGCGTTCGGGAGCAAATTCCGCGCGACGCGCGCGAGGTAAGAGGGGGCGTACGCCCAGTGATCGGACACATACGTGGGTTCAGCGTTCGCAAAGCCCTGGCGGCGGTGGTGGCGGCGACGGTCTTGACCGCCTGGATTCCCGCGGGAACCGCGTCGGCGGCCGGCGTCGATGACTATCCCTATCGAGGTACGATCAACCGGCTCGATCCCTGGGGCTTCTACACCGGGTATTGCACCTCCTTCGTCGCGTTTCGGCTGACCCAGGAGGGGATCCGTTTCCACGGCGCGTCGCTGACCGGCCCCAACGGCAAGACTGCCTTCTTCGGCAACGGTGGGTCCTGGGACGCCGCGGCGCGCAGTATCGGATACATCGTCGACAGTCATCCGTCAGTCGGCGCCGTCGCGGTCTGGCACGGTGGCGAGAATTACGCCTGGTGGGGCGGCCATGTCGGCTACGTGATGGCGGTCACCGCATCGGGCCAAGCGCTGATCGAGGAGTACAACTGGAGCCACTCGGTGGCGTATGGCCAGCGGGTCGCCACGGCTCCCCGATACATCCACTTCGTCGCCGGGGCATCTGCGGCGCCGGTCCAACCTATCTCGTATCCGGTGCCCGTGCCCGTGACAGGACACTCGTACCGAGTCACCGATGTCGTCCGCCAGCGCTCCGGACCCGGAACGACGTATGCGACCCGCGGCTTCCTGCAGAACGGCCAGGCGATTTCCATCGTCTGCCAGGTCCGCTCGAGCAGCGTGGTCAACGGGACCGGGATCTGGGACCGGCTGAGCGACGGGACCTACGTCACCGACTACTACACGACCACGCCGGCCTTCAGAACCTTCAGCCCTGGCCTTCCGCGCTGTTAACCGGACCGTGAAAGGGGCCGCCGCGGCGGCCCCTTTTCCTATGGTTCCGGGACCTCGCCGCGCCTGATCCGTTCGAGGCGCTCGCGACTCTTCGGATCGAGACGGTCCTCGAGACGCCTAGCGATGTCAGAGCGGGCGCGGGTGTCGCCGATCTGCCGGTCTCGCTGCTGCAGCGCCGCCTCGATCTGCGCCTTGAGGATCGCGGCCGAGACCGTCTTGATCCCACGGCTGAGCGCGTAGTCACGTTGCAGGCCATCGGAGGTGGCCACCGTCACCTCGTCGGACGGCCTGGCGGCGAAGACCAGTCGCTCGATGACGTGATCGGCTGACGTCTTCCCACCGGAGTAGATCACCTGGATGCCGGCAATTCGCTGCTCCGAGGCTGCGGAATCCGCCCGACGGTGCGAGTCGAAGACGACGACCACGTCCTGCCGTGTCATCGCGCCGTAGTCCGCCATCATCGAGATCAGGAGGTCCCGGGCGTCCTCCAGCTTGACGTCCTTGAGGGCGGCCAGCTCGGGCCAGGCAAAGATCATGTTGTAGCCGTCGACGATCAGCCGGTCCATGAACTCAGAGTACTCAGGTGGCACGACCGCGGCGCCCGCTACTATCGTTTGGATGCAGTCGCCGCAAGAGGGGATTTCGGGCAGCGAGCTTCGCCGCGACGTGTCCGTTTGGGGCTCCTATATGTGGGGCTACGCCGCCGTCGGCGCGGACATCTATACCGCCCTCGGCATCATCACCCTGGCGGCGCTGGGCCTGGCGCCGCTCGCCTTCCTCGCGGCCGGCCTGGTCTTCGCGCTGGTGGGCCTGTGCTACGCGGAATTGGCCTCCTCCTACCCACTCGCCGGAGGAGGTCAGTACTTCACCTTGCGCGGCCTGGGCGACTTCTGGGGACTGGTGGCCGGTGCTGCGCTGGTACTCGATTACACGATCGACATCTCGCTGTTCACGGTAGTCGCCTTCGGCTACTTCAACTACTTCGTGCCATTCCTCAGCTTCGGACACCACGTCGCCGATTATTCGATCGCGATCGGCCCGATCCACCTCACCTGGATCTGGCTGATTGAGTCACTTGCCGGCATCTTGTTCCTAATCTGGCTAAACGTTCGCGGCATCAAGATTTCGACCGATTTCAACGGCCTTATCGGCACCATCGCCATCATCGCCCAGACCCTGATCGTGGTCGCCGGCTTCGTCCTAGTCTGGCGTCCAGAGATGGTTGCCAACGAGTTCCTCTTCGATCGGCCGTCCTTAAGCCAGTTCGCGTTCGGGTCGTCGCTGGCGATCATCGCCTTCGTCGGTCTCGAAACGATCTCACAGGTCGCCCAGGAAACTCGTCGCCCCGCCACCATCATTCCACGGACCTCCATCGGGCTGGTCATTTCCGTCCTCTTGTTCGCAATGGCCTTTTCAATCCTTTCGGTCGGCCTCCTTCATCCCCTGGAATTTCGGAATCACGACGGGGACGCCGTAGCCCTGATAGCAAGTCGAATTCCCGCTATCGGTGTGGTGGCCGCGCCAGTCACCGCGGCCATCGGCGCCCTGATCGTCTTCATCTCCGCCAACTCCGGGGTGGTCAGTTCCTCCAGATTGAGCTACTCGATGAGCCAGTTCGACCTACTGCCGAGGTGGTTTTCCCGAGTGAACAAGAAATCCGCAACTCCCTCGCGGGCGATCATAGTCTTTGGTGGCGTAGCCCTCCTTCAGACCGTGATCGCCTTTCTAACCCCTGGTCCCCCCGGAAAAACGGCAGCCATCGCCGTTTTGGCGGACTTGTATGCCTTCGGAGCGACGACCGGATACCTCCTCGTCTTCATCTCGCTCTTCGTGCTCCGCTTCAAGGATCCATTTACCCCTCGGCCCTACAAGATGCCGCTGAATATCCAAATCCAGTACAAGGGGCGCCAGGTCTGGTTTCCTTTGCTAGGCGTCCTGGGTTTCCTGGGTGTCCTGTTCTTTCTCGTGATGGTTCTGCTCACGCATGAGTACGCCCGGATCGTCGGCCCGATCTGGGTGCTCGGCGCAGTCATTCTCTTTGCCGTCTACCGCCGCAAGCGCGGCCTACCGATGTTCAAGACGCTCGACCGTGACTGGGTGAAGGCGACCCGGAAGGTGCTGCTCGAAGCGGAGGAGTACAAATCCCTGGAGGAGTACGATGCCGCGCTGGAGGAGCATCGGTCTCAGATGGGGGGCGGCGACAAGCCCGCGCCGCCCGGGCCGCCCGCGCCGACCGCGCCCGCGGACGTCCCACCGCCGCCGCCCGCGATCACCTAGTGCGGCGCGCCGCGCTGGCGTAACACCTCGTAGAGAAGGACAGAACCGGCCACCGCCGCATTCAGCGAACCCACCTGTCCCAGCATGGGCAGGCGCACCAGCGCATCGCACTTCTTGCGCAGCAACTGGTGCATCCCCTCCCCCTCGGCGCCGACGATCAGCACGAGCGGGCGGCGGTAGTCGAAATCCGTGTATAGCGTGGTAGCCTCCCCCGCCAACCCCACGATCCAGAAGCCGAGGCCCTTGAGCGTTTCGGTCGCCTGCGCGAGGTTGGCGACGCGGGCATAGCGGAGGTACTCCGCCGCGCCCGCCGACGCCTTGACCACGGCCGGGGTCACCTCGGGGGAGCGGTTCGATGACAGCACGATGCCGCCAACGCCGGTGGCCTCCGCCGTCCGGCTCAGCGTGCCCAGGTTCTGCGGGTCCTGCAGGCTGTCGAGCATGAGCAGCAGCGCATCGGCCCGCTCGGCGAGCGCCTCGCGCGCCATCGGCTCGAGGTCCCAGTATTTCCGGCGGGTGACGTAGGCGACCACGCCCTGGTGCGCCTCGGAGTGGGCAATATCGTCGAGGTGGTGCCGGTCCGCGGCCTCGACCGTGAGCTCGCGGTCCGCAGCCAGCTTGCGAAGCTCCTTCAACCGTGGCTCCTCGCGCAGCCCCTCCGCCAGCAGCAAACGTCGTACCGGGCGGCCGGCACGGAATGCCTCCAGCACGGGGTTGCGGCCGTAGATGATGTCGGGAGGCCGAGGCACCGTGAACTACCGAATGCGCTTCCAGCGAGGGCCGTCTTTGGTGTCATCCAGCTGGATGCCCATCGCGAGCAGCTGGGAGCGAAGCTCATCCGACCGGGCGAAGTCGCGAGCCTGCCGGGCCCGCTCCCGCTCGGCGATCAAGCGCTCGACTTCGGCGTCCACCGAGGCATCAGGGAACTCGATGACGTCGAGCACACGGTTTGCGTGCCGAAGAAAGGCCATGGCACCGGCACGTTCCTCAGGGCTGGCAGCCCCCGTTTCGATCCGCGGGTTGAACGTCTTGATGAACTCGAAGAGATGGCCGACCGCCGCCGGGATGTTGAGGTCGTCGTCGAGGGCGGCGTCCCAGCGGGCGCGGGCCTCGGCCGCCGGCTCGGCATCGCCGACCGAGCCCAAGCGCACCGCAAATTCATTGAGCCGCCTGACCGCGCTGTCGGCGCCCTTCAACAGCTCCTGGGAAAAGGCGAGCTGGCTTCGATAGTGCGCGCCCGTGATCAGGGCGTAACGGATGGCGCGGGGCTGGTGGCCCTCCAGCAGCACGTCTCGCAGCGTGGTGAAGTTCTTCAGCCGCTTCGACATCTTCTCGCCGACGGCGTCCTGTAGGAATTCGGCATGCAGCCAGTAGCGGGCAAAGGGCTTCCCGGTCGCCGCCTCGCTCTGGGCAATCTCGTTCTCGTGGTGCGGAAAAATGTTGTCGACGCCACCGGTGTGAATGTCGAAACTCTGGCCAAGATATTTCATGCTCATCGCGGAGCATTCGATGTGCCAACCCGGACGACCAGCACCGAGCGGCGTCTCCCAGGCCTGCTCGCCGGCTTTCCTTGCCTTCCAGAGCACGAAGTCTCGCGGGTCATCTTTGCCGTAGTCGTCGACGTCCACCCGCGCGCCCGCTTTCAGGCCGGCCGCATCCAGGTGCGCCAGCGCCCCGTACCGCGGGAAGCTGGCGATCCGGAAATAAATCGACCCGTCGCTGACGTAGGTGTGTCCCTGCTCGCTCAAGAGGTCGATCAGGGCGATCATCTCGAAAATATGCTGGGTGGCCCGCGGGTAATGCTCGGCCCGCTCGATCCGCAGGCTGTCGAGGTCCTGGAAGAACGCCTCGATGTACGGCTCGGTGAACTCGTCGATCGACTCCGCGCGTTCGGCGGCCTTTTTTATGATCCGGTCCTCGACGTCCGTCAGGTTCATCACCTGGGTGACGCGGAAGCCGCGCTGCATGAGCACCCGTCGCAGCGCGTCCTCGAAGAGGAAGGTACGGAAGTTTCCGATGTGGGCGAAATCGTGGACGGTCGGGCCGCAGGTATACATCCGCACGTGGCCGGCCTCGAGCGGCGTGAAGGGTTCGACCTTACCGCTCATGGTGTTATGCAGCCGCAGGCCGCTCACGGCATCTCCCGCAGCAGGACCACCGCCTGCGCCGCCAGCGCTTCGCCCCGGCCGATCGCACCCACGTGGTCGGTAGTGGTCGCCTTGACCCCGACCGCCGCCGGGTCGACACCCAGGGCGCCGGCGAGATTGGAGCGGATCGCCTCCCGGTAGGGCGCGAGCCTGGGCGCCTGGGCGAGCAGCGTGACATCGGCGTTCTCGACCAGCCAGCGGGCCCGGCGGCAGTGATCGGTCACCTCGCGGAGCAGGTCGAGGCTTCGGGCGTCCTTGTAGCGCGGGTCCGTGTCAGGAAAGAGCGTACCGATGTCGCCGATCCCGGCAGCGCCGCACAGTGCGTCGATGAGCGCGTGACAGATCACGTCCGCATCGCTGTGGCCGAGCAGGCCAAGGTCCCAGGGGAGCTCGACCCCACCGAGGATCAGCGGCCGGCCGACCTCGAGCCGGTGAAGGTCGAAGCCGGTCCCTACACGCACACGGGCGCAGCGGCAAGCAGGGCCTCGACCATCAGCGCATCCTCGCGGGTCGCGACCTTGAGGTTGCTGTAGGACCCTGAGAAGACCTTGACCGGCTTGCCGAGCTTCTCGATCAACTCCGCGTCATCCTCCACCACGATCCGCTCGCGCACCGCCTTTTCGTGCGCCTCGAGGATCCAGTCGAAACGGAAAACCTGCGGGGTCTGGATCTGCATCAGATCTGCCCGCTCGACGGTGCCGTGGACGAAGCCTTTGCTATCGACGTGCTTGTAGGTGTGGTGGACGGGCACCGCGGCGGTGGCCGCCCCGTACTGGCGGGCGGTCTCGAGTCCCTGGTGGATCAGGTTGTCACTGACCAGCGGACGCGCCCCGTCATGGACCAGGACGAAGTCCGGCGGCCGGGTGCGAAGGCTCTCCAGGCCCATCCGAACCGAGTCCTGGCGGCGCTCGCCGCCGAGCTGGATGTCGATCGGCTTGCGCCAGCCGTCGGCTTCGAGCTCACGGGTGACCTCCACCAGGTTGCGCTGCGAGACCATCACGATGATGCCCGTGATCTCCGGGCATTGGTCGAAGGCCTCGAGCGTGCGGCGGATGAGGGACCGGCCACCGACCGGCATCAGGACCCTGGCGCTGGACTCCCCGTTGTGAAGCCCGGCCCCGGCGGCCGGAATGATCGCTTGTACCTCCAAGAGTCACCCCTTTTGTCTAGTCGGTTTTTCGGTGGGTTGAAGTATACGGTGCACGGGTCCAAATCGATCTGGTTTTGTAGGTCAGGATGCCTCCGAAGACGGCGAGGGCAGCCAGCCACAGCCATGGCACAAGATCGACGGGTGGCACGATGATGTGAAGCAGGAATTCCGCATTACCGTCCGGTTGGGAAGAACCCGCCGGCGCGGCGAAGATCCGCAGATCTGCCCGGCCGGGCGTCCCAGCCCTGAACGGAATCGTCGCGACCGGAAGGCTGCTGACCAATGGCGGGTCCGGGCACAGAGGCACCTGCCGAATCACAGCCTGATCCGTGCTGCGAGTGATGTGTGTCGTGTAATAGTCGACGAACCGAACCGTAACCGTCGCCCCACGCTGGACCGTGACGGTCGCGCCATTCTGGTCTCCAAAAACAAGCGTCCCCAGCGCCAATGGCGAGACGCATCGTCGAGCGGCAGCGATCCGAGGCAGCTCGAAGATCGCGGCGGCGATCAGGCTAAGTAAGGCGAGCGCCACTACGAGAAACATCCGGGCCACCCAGCGCGCTGGCGGCGGTGGGGCTCGGAAATCCCAGGGCTCGATTGCGGAGGAATGGCTCATCATGCCGGCTGCCTGTACAACGGAGGACGGCCTGGCCACCCCGCACCTGCACTAGCGCTAGCTTCGGCACCTGGCGAGCGGCCGATAATGCCACCGGTGATTACCGCGGTCGGCTACGAGGGCGCTAGCGCCGGCCGGCGAGTTCTCGGGCGCGGACGAGGTCGTCCGGGGTCGTGATCTTAAGGTTGTCTCGCTCCCCCTCGATCACCCGAACATTCCCACCCGCCCATTCGATCACCGCGGCCGTGTCGGTCCCGAGGAATCCGGCCCGGGCGGCCTTGTTGTGGGCCTCCAGGATCCAGGTGGCGTCCGCGGCCTGAGGTGTTTGCACCGACCACAGCCCGGTGGGAAGGCTCGAGACCAGGCCGTGCTCGACAACCACCGTGCTGGGCGGAACCGGCAGGCCCGGCACGCAGCCCTCCACGCCGTCCATCCCGGCCAGCAGACGTTCGACCAGCGACGGGGCGGCGAAGGGACGGACGGCGTCATGGACGAGCACGACCTGCACCTCCCCGGCATCGATATGCGCGGCGAGCGCCGCAACGCCTGCAAATTCAGAGCGGTGTCGGACATCGCCACCCGGCACCACCCGATCGAGCTTGGGGTAACGGGGGCGAAGCCGCTGGCACGTTTCGATGTCCGGAGGCTGGGCCACAACCACCACGAGCCCTACCTGCGGCGAGTGTTCGAAGAGGTCGAGCGACCACTCCAGGATGGAGCGGCCGGCAAGCTCGAGGAAGACCTTGTTTATGCCGGCGTTCATGCGGGTCCCCCGGCCTCCGGCGACGACGACCGCGGCCGCACTCATCCGCGCGTGATCACTCGGATCGGGAGGCCAGCGGCGGAAAAGAGCTGAAGCGGACCCGTCACACCCGCTCTCGCCCCAACGCGGTCGAGGGCATCCGCCAGCGCAGCGCGACTGACCAGCCACGCTCCGGTGAGGTCGACGAGCATCTCGCGAGGGATGGTGCGGTGCACGAGGCCGTCCCGGACCTCCTTGCAGGTGTCACGGACCGGGCTGCCCACCGCGATCACCGGCTCCGTGGCGGCCAGGGCCTCAGCGGGGAGCGCACCTGGACCGATCAGGAACCGGGCGACCGACGGTGACTCGGCGAGCGCGGCCCGCAGCCTCGACGGGAAGTCGGGGCCGTCCTCGACGCGAAGAACGACCGGCTCAGTGACCGGAACTGCCGCCCTGGATCTTGCGCAGCGGCTTCGGCCGGCGCTCGATGGTCGACTCGCTCGCGGGTGTGGCGAAGATCATCCGGCCGGCCGCGGTTTGCAGCACCGAGGTCACGACCACGCCGATAGTCTGGTTCATGTACTTGCGTCCATTCTCGACCACGATCATCGTGCCGTCGTCGAGGTATCCGACGCCCTGGTTCGCTTCCTTGCCCTCCTTGATCAGCTGCACGTTCATCTCTTCGCCCGGGATGACGACCGGCTTGAGCGCGTTCGCCAGCGTGTTGAGGTTGAGGACCCGCACGCCCTCGAGCTGAGCGACCCGATTGAGGTTGTAGTCGTTCGTCATGATCGCGGCATTGCGGTTGCGCGCCAGCCGGATCAGCTTCATGTCCACCTCGGCCACGTCCGGGATGTCGTCGTCGATGAACTCGATGTCGACCAGCGGCTCCTTCTGCAACAGGTTGAGCACCTCGAGACCGCGGCGCCCCCGATTGCGCCGCAGGGTGTCGCTCGAGTCGGCGATGTACTGCAGCTCGGCCAGCACGAAGTGGGGCACCAGCATGTGGTCCCGAAGGAATCCGGTCTGCGCGATGTCCATGATGCGGCCGTCGATGATGACGCTGGTGTCGAGCAAAACGGTGGCGACCGGGGTGCCGCCCCCGCCCACCGCTCCGGCCGCGCGCGCCGGGCCGAGTACGAGGGCCATCATCTCGTTGCGCCGGTTCAACCCCAGGGTGACGCCCCAATAGGCGAAGACGAGCGCCACCATAAGCGAGATCACGAAGCCGAGATACCAGGGCAGCTTGGCCAGGAAGAGGCCGACGAGCGCCGCCAGCAGCAACCCGACGAGCAGTCCCACGGTTGCCGCCACCAGGTCCGGTAGCGGGGTGACGTTTAGCTTATCTTCGAGCCAGAAGAAGGGCTTGGTCGTAACGTACGGGAGCCCGAAGAAGCCGAAGAGCGCGCCAGCCAGTGCGGTCAGCAACAGGACGATTGCTCTCAGCGTGTAGCCGTGCACGCCAGCTTCCGAGATGATGAATGAGGCGTACTCGACGCCCGCTATAAGTCCCAACAAAAGGCCAAGAAGCCGGAAGACCCGTTCCACGCGCATGCAGATCACCTCCTTTCGTCAGGATCGGCGATCCCAGGATGCGAAGCAAAGTCGCCACAATGCCTGCCATCGTGCGCTAATTAAAGCACGAAAAGCGTGCCAGCATTGTCGCCCAGCCGTCGCAAAACCCTGAAGATCGAGCCTCTCGTCGCCGCTTGGCCTAACCTGTTTCGGTGGCAGCCCCAGCTGGCGGCCCTTGCGCAGCACGGCCCTTGCCTTCGCCAAAGCAGAGCCGGATCGCGTCCATAATCGTTTCCGCTCGCCGCAGCTCCATCCCCTGCAGTTCTTTGGCACGGATCTCTGCCGCCGCGGGGATGATCGCCCGTTTGAATCCGAGCCGGTGCGCCTCCAGCAGGCGGCGCTCCAGTTGATTGACCCGACGCACCTCGCCACTCAGGCCGAGCTCACCGATCGCGACCAGGTCCGACCCGGCCGGCAGGTTCCGCACGTTGGAGGCGATCGCCAGGGCAACCGCGAGGTCCACCGCAGGCTCGATCACCTTTACCCCGCCGGCCGCGTTGACGAAGATGTCTTGCTGCCCGAGGCTGACCCGGGCCCGCTTCTCGAGCACGGCGACGAGCATGTGCAATCGGTTCAGGTCGATGCCGTTGACCGAGCGGCGTGGTGGCGTGAACGCGGTGGGACTGACCAGGCTCTGCAGCTCGACCAGAAGCGGGCGGCTGCCCTCGAGGGCCACGTGGACGACGTTGCCGACCTCGGTCAGCGAGCGGTCCTGCAGGAACGCCCGGCTGGGGTCGACGACCTCTTTCATTCCCGTGTCGAGCATCTCGAAGACCCCGATCTCATCGGTCGAGCCGAAGCGGTTTTTCTGGCTGCGAAGGATGCGGAAGCTGTGGTGCCGCTCGCCCTCGAGGTAGAGGACGGTGTCGACGATGTGCTCGAGGACTCGCGGTCCGGCAATCGCCCCCTCCTTGTTGACGTGCCCGACAAGGAAGATCGGGATCTGGCTGCTCTTGGCGAGCAACATCAGCTGGCCGGCGCACTCGCGCACCTGGCTGACGCTCCCGGGGGCCGAGGTCACGCCGCTCATGAAGACCGTCTGGATCGAATCGACGACGGCCATAGTGGGCCGTGAGGCCGTGAGGTGCTCCATGATGCTCTCGAGGTCGTTCTCGGCGAGGACCATCAGACGGTCACCCGGGATTCCGAGGCGCTGCGCCCGCAGCTTGAGCTGCTGGACCGATTCCTCACCCGACACGTAGAGCACCGGCCCATAGGTGCCGGCGACCTCGCTGGCGAGCTGCAGCAGCAGAGTCGACTTGCCGATACCGGGGTCACCACCGACCAGCACCAGCGAGCCCGGCACGATCCCGCCGCCGAGAACCTGGTTGAGCTCCCGCGTCGCCAGTCGCAGGCGGTTCGACTGCGCGAATTGGACCTCGGCCAGCGGCATCGGCTGCGCGCTGGAGACGGTTCGGCGGCGAAGACCGCCCGATTTCTCGGCCCGCTCCGGCGCGGCCTGCTCTTCGACGTAGCTGTTCCAGTTGCCGCACTCCGGGCAGCGACCCAGCCATTTCGACGACTGGTTGCCACACTCCTGGCAGGCGTAGATCGTGCGCGGCGCCTTCGTCTTCACGGAACGCCGGTAACTATAGGCGCGGGGCGCGACAGCTGTCTGTCGCGCCCCACTCGACGTCGCTAGTCGTCGTTCGCGAGCTCGCCCGCCCGCTCGATCAAGCCTTGTGCCTGATCGATCCAGCGCTTCGCCTGCGCTTCATTGAGCGCGGTCCCGTCAAAAGCAGCGGCGTTCAGCCCAGCCTTGATCTGGCCGGCCAGGTCGTCTCGCTGCGCCGTCAGGTCCGCGATCGCGCTTTCGATCGCCGCATAACGCGAATCATCGGCCGCCGAGCCACTTTTCAGCGCCTTCGTCGAGGCGGTCAGCATGGCCATCCCGAATTGCCCGAAGGAGGCATTCAGCTGCTCGTAGGTCGCCCCGAGCTGAAGTAATGTTTTTTGATGGGCCCGCAGGCTGTGCGGAAGCGCTTTAGCGGTCAGTGCCTCCACCAGCACCCGTCCGTCACCGCTGTAGTCGTCCTTGAGCCCGGCGAGCGAAAGGATCGTGGGCCGGACGTTGGTGTGGTCAGTCCACGTGGTCGAGTCGATGCCCCTGGCTTTGACCCCGGGCCCGACGAGTCCGAGCCAGTTAGTGGCGATTTCCGGCTGGATGTCGCCGTGACTCCAGGCGAAGTGGTAGTCGATGCACGGGTTGCCGCCACAGAATGGCCCCGTACTGCCGGCGCTGATGTAGTAATCCGGGTTTCCGAACGCCGTGAAGTTGGGCGTGCGTGACGGGTCCGCATTGACCATGTGCAATGACTTTTCGGCGATCGCATCAGCCATCTTCTCGAAGACCGGAGTGGGCGCCGTGCTGACGTATGGATCGACAGCTCTGAGATTGCCGACATTCCGCTCGAGGTTTCGCAGCGCCGGGTCGGCCGGCCGGGGATTGCCGTTCACATAAAACGTCGGGGCCGAGTCATTGTGGACGCTGAAGGCGGGGGCCCCTGGCAGCAACGGCTTGAGGTTGAGGTTGACCTCGCCGATCTGGTTCGACGGGCAGGCGCTCATGTTGGAGCAATTCGCGTGCGTGTAGGCGAGCGAGCCATCGGCGTTAGGCGTGCCGGTGCCCCCAGCGAAGTGGTCGCCCTCATCCGCCGTGACGGCGAAGAGCGTGTTCTCCTTAGTGATCCCATCGACAGCGAGGCGACGGAAGAACTTGGCAAAGGCGTCGTCGTACGCCGCTAGCTGTGCCTTGTAGTCGGCCTCACCCGGACCCGAGGCGCGGCCCAAGGTGTGGTTGTCGTGCGCGTCGGAAATGTAGGCGTAGGTGACGGGGACGCCCGCCTCCAGCATCTGGGCGACGTAGCCCAGGGTATTGGTCGCGAGCGCGCCATCGAACCCGGGGAAACCTGGTTGTCCAAATGGATCGGTCACCGCCTGGCCGTCCATATTGTTCACCGCGGCCTGGCCGCCCGTGATCGCCGGGTTGACATACTTGGCGCCGAACAGCCCCTGGAAGTTGTTGTATCCACCGGGTTCGTCCGGCAGCTTGTCGGCACGCGAGTTCTTGACATTCCGGGCGTTCGCGGCGCAGATCCCGCCGCCCCGGGCGCAGTGGATGGCGATGCCAACAAAGTCGGTCTGGGCCTTTGCGCGCGCCGCGGTGCCGCGGGGCGCGGCGTTCGAAGCCGCTGCCTCGTCCCACTCGGGCGATCCGGCGCCGAAGACCTGGGTCATGTCGCCGTACGCGCCCGTGCCAGTGTTCTCGAGCTCGATGTTGGCGGTCGAGACCCCGCCGACGTTACAACCGGCACGGGTGTACGGGACCCATGGCGCGGGTGTCGTCTTCTGGCCGTCGAAGACCATGTTCGGGAGCTTGTTGCTTATGCCCGTGGTGTCATCCACGAGGTCGGTCCAGTACTTGAACGAGGTGCTGAACTGCGGTTTGCCGGCGCCGTCGAAGTAAAAGTAGCTGTTTGAAACCGTCTGACCCTGGCGGTCGGGATAGAGCCCGGTCAGGCTCGACAGGATGCCCCCGGCGGTATGCGAGATCAGGACCGTGTGGTCGTTTGTCAGCAGCGTGCCTTTGGAGGTGAGGAAATCGAGGAGATGAGGCATCTGCTGCAGATCCGACGCGATGTTCGGGCGATCGCGGGTGAAGTGCGTGTTGTCGAAGACAAGGTAGACGACGTGCTTGACGGGCCCGCTCAAGCATCCGCTGCTCGCCACCGGTTTCTTCGCCGCAGCGGTAATCGAGCTCGCTCCGATGAGCGTCGCGGGCAGCATCCCTGCGATCAGCAGCCTCGCGAGCGCGTGATTCAACATTGGGCGGACGTTCATGTTCCCTCCTTGGTTCAAGACGGTTCCCCTCGACACTCTGGCCGCCTCCCGGAAATGTTGGCGACGGTTCGGTTAAACCGGGCGAGCGACCGGCCTGTATTGTGGCAGAGATATGCGCTTCGGTCTAGACGTCGCCCAGCACCAGCTGAGCTGGAGCGAGCTCCTGAAGCGGGTGCAATTCGCGGAAGAGGTTGGGTTCGACGGAGCGTGGGTTTTCGACCACTTCAAGCCGCTCTACGGCGACCCTGGGGGCCCCTGTCTCGAAGGTTGGACCCTGCTCGCCGGGCTCTCCGCCCACACCTCCAGGATCCGCCTCGGGACCCTCGTCAGCGGCATGACCTACCGGCATCCGTCCGTGCTGGCCACCGAGGCGGTCACGGTTGACCACATCTCGAACGGCCGGCTCGAGCTGGGGCTCGGCGCCGCCTGGAACGAGCCCGAGCACCGCGAGTTCGGCATCCCGTTTCCGTCGATCAAGGAGCGGGCCGAGCGGCTCGAGGAAGGCATCGAGGTGATGCGCTCCCTGATGACGCGGGATGCTGCCTCGTTCAAAGGCAAGCACTACCAGCTCGAGCAAGCGACCTACCGCCCGCGCCCCGTTCAGCGGCCGCATCCACCGATCTGGATCGGCGCCAGCGGCGAGCAACTCATGCTGCCGATCGTGGCCAGGCAGGCCGATGCCTGGCATGCGTTCGGATCGGCGGACTCGATGGTTCGGAAGTCGCAGCTCCTCGACCGCTACGCGCGGGAAGCCGGCCGGGACCCGAAGCGGATCCTGCGTTCGAGCTCGCTTTCGATCTCAGAGCCGCTCGAGCAGGCCCGTCGCAAGGCGGAGCGACTCCGGGAGGCCGGCTTTGGATACCTGGTCGTGAGCTGGCCTGGCGACGGACAGCGAAAGGTCGAGGAGTTCGTCAAGACCGTGATGTCTGCAGTCGCCTCGGCCTAGCGCTTCTTCTTCCCTCCGTCGCCTTCAAGGCGAGCCCTGACCGACAGCCTATCGACCGTGGGACAAATTCCTGTTGACTCCGCTCGTAGCTGGTGGGAGACTGAGCGTTCACGGGGGCGTGGGGCTATCGGGCGCACACGCGCCGGCGTCCTTGAGGAGGAGGAGACAATGTTTCACCGACGTTGCCAAACACTCATCGGTCGCCACCCCTTGTCCAATCGGCTGCGCCGATATCACGGACAGTGAGAACTAAACCAGGCGCTGCCTGCCGGCGTAGACGTTGAGCCGGCGTCCGCGCAGGAAGCCGATCAACGTTTGGTTGCTCGCCTCCGCAAGGTCGCGTGCAAGGCTGGATGGGGCCGAGACCGAGACGAGAACCGGGATGCGGGCCTGAAGCGCCTTCTGCACGATCTCGAACGACGTGCGACCGCTGACCATCAGGATGTGCCGGTCCAGGGGCAGCAGGTCATGATCCAACGCAAACCCCACCACCTTGTCCACCGCGTTGTGCCGGCCGACGTCCTCGCGAACGACGACCGGATCACCGTCGAGCGTGAAGAGCCCCGCCGCGTGCAACCCACCGGTCCGGCTGAAGACCGCCTGCTCCGCCCGTAGCTTGGCATCGAGGCCGTAAAGCACGTCGGCCTCGACGTGCCATAAGGCGTCCGGCAGGGGTGGGGCGGACTGGTGGATCGCATCGATACTGTTGACGCCGCAGATCCCGCAACTGGTGGCGCTGAGAAAGTTGCGCTGCCAGCGCCGGTCGACGCCGGGCGCTGACGGACCCAACTGGGCGTCCAGGATGTTCTCGAGGTCCGGATGCTCCCCGTTCGGCACCGGAGTCAACGCCTCGAGGTCGGCACGCGAACTGATGATGCCCTCGGCGAACAGAAATCCTGGGACGAGCTCGCGGTCGTGGCCCGGCGTCCGCATCATCACGGTCAGGGCGGTGCCATCGACACGCAACTCCAGGGGTTCCTCCGCGGCGAGCTGATCGTCGGCACGCTCGGGCTCGGGCTCGCCGTAGCGGAGGACGCGCGCTCGGTGTAACTGCCGGTCGGTTGTCAATGCACCTCCTCCCAGCGATACGCAGTCGCCCCACGGGTAAACGGCACGGTGATCCCGCGCTGGACGAGATAGGGTTCAACCCCACTGTAGAGCGGAATCAGGCGATTGTCGTCGATCACGATCGCCTCCGCCTGCTGGTAGCTCTTCACCGCCGCATCGAAGCTTGTGCTGTTTTTGCCCTGGTCGAGCGCGGCGTCGACATGAGCATCGCTCAGCCCGAGATTGTTGAACTGGGCGCCGGTTCGCAGGAGGCTCTCCAGTACATCCGAGGGATAGGGGAAGTCGGCCGTCCAGGTGTCGATAAAGACGGGCAATTGGTCGAGCGAGGCCCGCCGGAAGAGATCGCTTATCGGATGCAGGGTCACCGTCCGGCCCGTCGCCGTGGTGAGCTGGTCCTGTAAATCCAGGCCGACGCGCCGCACCGTGGAGTTGGTGGAGGAGTAAAGATCGATCGGGCCCGCAAACCCGGTCAGGTCAAGCGCACGTTTCGCGGCTGCGGGGTCGTAGGGGGGCAGGGTCCGGGCCAGGTGCCCCGGAATGCCAGGGGGGATCAAGTCCGTCGCCGGCACCGCCAGCGTCGATCCGAAGAGGGCCAGGTCGGTGAGCCGCGACCGGTCGATCGCCAGCGCGATCGCCATGCGCTCGGGCGGGCCATAGCCACTCCCGGCGATCACGTTGAAACCGAGGTAGGTCGATCGCCCGGTCGGCACTTTGTGCAACTCGGCCGACCGCTCCGGATCGCGCGCGAACCCGAGCAGCTGGGACCCCGTGAAACCGTGCGCGACGTCCACCGAGCCCGCGACAAATCGATCCAGCCGTTTGCCTGCATCCGGCTCGACCTCGATGTCGACGGTTCGGACGGAGCCGTGCGCGCCCCAGTACGTGGAGTTCGCGGAGAGCTGCAGGCCGCGACCCCGATCCCAGCGACCGAGCCGGTACGGCCCGCTGCCGGAATCGGGATGTTGCGGATCGGTCAGCCAGTAGGGCGGCAGCGCCATCAGGGTCAGGAGGGCGCTGTCGGCGACCGGGAGTCGGACCCGGAGCGTTTGGGAATCGACCGCCTCCACAGACGAGAGCGCGTCGCCAGGGTGGCTGGCGCCGAGCGGCTGGAAGAACGTTGTCAGCGGGCTGGCGGTCCCCGGAGCCAGGGCGCGCGACCACGCGGCGACAGCATCCTGGGCGCGCACCGCGCTCCCCGATTGGTAGTGGGCCGGGCGCAGATGAAAGGTGTAAGTGCGCCCCGCGTCGGCGATCTCCCAACGGTCCGCAAGGCCCGGCGCCGGGCGAAGGCCGGCGTCGAGCCTGGTCAAGCCCTCGAAGATCTCGCTGCCGATCGCGAGCGAGGTCGGGTCATTGACCAGGGCGGGGTCGAGCGTCTGGGCGTCCTCGGCCTCGATCAGGCGCAGATGGGCGAGGCCGCTCGCAACCTGGGCGGACGCTGAGGCGGCCGGCCGGCCGGGTGCCGGCGGGGTGCAGGAACTCGCCAGCAGGGCGAACGCCAGCCCCACCGCGCCGCCGGCGCGGACCACCATTTTGCCGATACTAGCAAGGTGCCCTGGCGACCTGGCCCGGCCATCGTGGCCGCCGTACTCGCAGCGAGCCTGATCGGTACGGTGCCCGCCGGTGCTGCCGACACCGCCACGCTCGTCAGCAGCACGGTCTTGCCCCATTCGCCCTCGATGGACGGCGTGGTGCGACTCGCACTCGAGGTGCGCAACGACACGAGCCGGGCATGGGCAGCGGGTGATCTCGTGCACCTGGTCTGGAAAGGGACGGGTGCCAGGACAATTTCCGACGACAGCCGGCGGCTGGGCCTGGCGGTTCCGCCAACGGGCACCCTCCCGCTCACCCTAACGACGTTGGCGCCCACTGCGGTCGGGGAATTCACGCTCTCCACCGAGATCGAAACGAACGGTGGCCGCCTCCCAGTCGGCGCACCGAGCACCTTCCACCTGAGTGGCTTTCTTTTCAAGGGGCGGGGTAACGGCCACGGCCTGGGGATGAGCCAGTGGGGCGCGCGCGGGCGAAGCGCGGCCGGCGTTGACTATCGGAAGATCCTGGCCGCCTACTACCAGGGCACGCGTCTCGACAGCCGCAACACGAGTGGATCGGTCCGTATCGCCCTCAGCCACAGGCCGATCGACCTGGCCCGTCCCTGGCCTCGGCTGTTCGGGGCGTTGCCCTACGTGGCCGGCCCGCTCAGCGTCGATGGCCAGCCGCAGCTGTCAGCCGGGCCCGGGGCGCTCCTCGCCTTCGAATCCAGCGCCGACGGGAAACCTCAGGTGTACCTGCAGGGCGCGGACGGGGTTCGCGGCGCAATCGTCGTGATCGATCAGACGCTGACGATCCGAAGTGGGAACCCGGCCGGGCTGCGGACGAACATCATCCAGACGATGGGCGGCGACTTCCGGAGTGGGGCCGAGCAATGGCGCTACGCCGGCACCCTGCGGCTCATTCCCAGGGGCGGCGCCGGGCTCCTGCCGGTCAACGTACTCCCGATGGAGGACTACCTCAAGGGCGTGGTTCCCGCGGAGATGCCGCCCTACTGGGGAAGCGAGGCGTTGAAGGCGCAAGCGGTCGCCGCCCGCACCTACGCCCTGCGAAAGATCGCGGCTCGGGGCGGCGGTGGCGACTTCGACCTGGAGGGCAATGAATTCGACCAGGCCTACAGCGGGCTGACCGAGCAATGGGCCTCCAGCACGGAAGCCGTCGACGCCACGCGCGGCCAGGTCCTGACCTACGGCGGGCAGCTGATCGACGCCCTCTTCATGGCCTCGGGCGGCGGGCATACCGAGAACAGCGAGTTCGGCTTCATTCACTGGAACAACGGGCTCAAGCCGGCGGTCACCCTCCCCTACCTCCGCGGGATCGCGGACCCACTGGATCGGGCTCCTTCATGGCAGATCGGGCCGCTCACCCCGGAGGCGGCAGCCCAGATCCTGCGCGACAACGATGAAGACCTCGGCGACCGCCTGCTCGGGATCGACGTCCTACGGCGGGGTCCGTCAGGCCGCATCCTCGGCGTCCGGCTCCGCGGCAGCAGCCACACCGACGAGGTGAGTGGGCCGGTCCTCCGCGCCTGGTTCGGCTTACCAGACACGCTGGCGGACGCGGTGGGAGCGGGCTAGCGTTGGCCTCGGAATCGAAGGCAGGACAACCGCTGTTCGAAGCCCTCGATTACATCTATTCGCCCAGCGCCGACGTGGCCGCCGAGGTCAAAGAGTTCGAGGAGGTCCTGGGGGCCCGCGTGGTGTTCGCTATCGAGGACATGGGCACACGGGTTGCGATGGTCGAGCTGGCGCCGGGCTCTCCGAACCTGCTCCTGGCCGGCCATCTCGAGGGCGAGCGCCCCGTGCTCGTCTACCGGGTTGCGAGCCTGACGGCCACCACGACGGTACTGCGCAAGCGCGGCTGGAAGAAGGGCCACATGATCGAGCTGCCGATGGGCGCGGCATGTGCCTTCACCACGAAGGGAGGACACCGGCTCGCAATCTATGAACGGACGCGACCCAGCGTCGTACAGCACTTCGAAGGTCGCCGCGATTTCTGAGCGGCGCTCAGGCGGCTCGTGATTGGTCCTGCGCCCTGCTGGCCGCAGCGTGTTTGCGCACCATGTTCGCGGCGAGTACCGCGCGAATGAGCACGGCCAGGATCAGGAGCCGAAAGAGGGAGAAGTGTCCTGAAAGGAGCAGGGCGAGGGTGTCGAGGAAATACAGCCCGGCGCCGATGCCGATCGCGACCACCGAGGCGCCGCGCGCGAAGTACGCGAGCACGACAAAGATCGCGCCCTCGATCGCGGAAAACCAGTTGAAGAAGCCGAGCACGGACGTCCACTCGAACAGCTCGGCGCAAATACCGAGCCCGGCGCTGAGCCCTCCGATAACCGCGAAATAGCGGGCCGCCCAACCGACCTGCTTCCGAGCCTTCTCCAGCTCGAGGGGCAGGGATGGCCGCCCCTGGTATCCACCAGCCCAGCTCGCCGCCGACGAGGCGAGGGCTTCCGGTCCAACAGCGTCCCTGGGGGCTTGCCAGGGTTGCGGCTGCCCGACTGGCGCGATCGCCCCGGTGACCGCGCACATATCGCAGGTCTTGCTCCCAATCGGCATCGCGCACCCGCAACGTTTGCAGACGGCCATTTGCCGATACATCGCGCCGGCCGCCGAGAACCTCCGTGACGATCGCGTAACAAAATTCGCACCGTCGTAAAGTCGGAAATCGCTTCTAGCCCCGGCGCGGCGCAAGCAAAAAGCGGAAGCTGAACGCGAGGCCACACGCCAAAACTACGCTTGAGACGAAGACGGGCAGGAGATGTCCGAATTCCAGGTACCCGACCGCCAGGTGGGCGTAGATGCCGCACATCAATCCGACGAGGCCGGCTAGCAGCAGGGTCCACCAGACCCAGCGCTCGCCTCGTCTGAATCCCCAGAGGGCGAGCAGCAACACCGCAACGCCATCGGAGGCCAGGGCGCCGCCGAAACCGGCGCGGTCATGCGCGATCAGCGGCAAGAGATGCGGGTTGGCCCTGCTGAGGACGGCTGATGTCGCGCCAAGGAATTGCAAGTCAGAGAAAACGAAGACGCGGGTGACGCCGACGGTCGTGATCGTGAGCCCAGCCGCGATCAGGCCGACCCCGAGGCCGACAAAGATCAGCTGACCGATCAGTCCGGTCCGCCACGCCCGGTCGTTGACCAGGTCGCGGCCGGGAAGCCGCTCGGACGGGTTCTTGAGCACCATGCCCAGCAGGAACAGCGGAAAGAGGCCGAGGGAGAGGACCACGTGGAGCGGATCGACGTAATGAAAGCCGAGAAACAGAAACAGGCTGGCAAAGCCGACGATCCCCGACGCGAGCATCACGCGACGCGCCCACCGCTGGCCGTGGCGCATGCCAAACCATGCCAGGGCGCCGTAGAGAACGCCGATTGACATCAAGGTGCCTGCGAGGGTCACTCGGTCATGCCGCATGAAGCCAAGTAGGCGTGGACTGATTTGCGACAGCTCGTCGTAGTGGACGCCGAGAAATGCCTCGTCATACGGAAGGAGCACGCGCGTCACGCCAACCCAGAGCACGACGAGGCCCGCAATCCACATCCCGGCACCCAGCGCCAGGATCCACGGCCAGCCGCGAGCGTAGATCGTACGACCCAGATCGGCTTCCGGCGTCCGCTTGACCAGGCGCCCGGCCACCGCCTCGTTCGCGCGCTTGGCCAACCCGGGTCCGGTCTCGACGAATCCCACGTCCAGCTCGACCAGGTCGGCTCCCGCTTCCATCGCGGTGACGACATCCTGAGGCGAGCGGGCGGCGCAGTCCGCGACCACGATCGCGCCGTGGGGACACCGACGACGGACCTGCCGGATCTTCTCCGAGGTGGCGCTCGACGACGCGCAGGCCCGCAGGACAACGCCTGACACGCCGGCGGCGAGGCGGAGTGCGACGGCATCATCGGTGTCGCTCGGGAGCAAGTCGGCCAACACCATCGAGGCATGGTCCTTGGCGGCCCGAACCAGCCCTGGCCAGTCCTGCGGAGCATCGCCGGCTCCATCGCGATCGTCGTCCTGCACGCTCAGGCAGATGGCATCGACGGGTTCGTGAAGGCCGGCCAGGAATTCGCGAACGATGACCACGGCCTGCGGGTCCCGCGCCGACACCACGAGCCGCAACCAGACGGGTACCCCGTTGACGCGCCGGCGCAGCCGAGCGCCAAGGCGATTCGGTTCCTGCCCGACCACCAGCAAGGCTGGGAGGAGACCAGGCACGGGCACTGTCCCCAGGACGTAGGGGCCGACCTCGATGAAGCCGAAGCCGAACCGCCCGAACGCGCCGATGGCGACCCCATCGGGATCGACGCCGCCGCCGAGGCCAACCGGGCTGCGAAACCGCCGCCCACCGACCGTGGCCTCGAGCCACGCCGGCGGATGCATGTGGCCGAGCAGGTCGGGGACCATCCATCCACCCGGGACCGAGACGACTGCCTGCAGGCCCCGAAGGGCAACGCGGCGGCGGGAATCGGTGTTCATCCAGCCCGACAGCGGCTTGAGGACCGGGTGATATGTCCAGTCGGGCATCGGCCTATTGTTGCCGGACTCGGTTCAGAACGCCCTCTTCGCGGTTGTCAGGTTGGCAAGATCAGACGCCATGCGACCAGTCCGACGTAGGTGGACGCAAGGGCGATGAAGAGACCTGTCAGCATCGTGTGGCCAAGCACGTATCCCTTGCCGCGAGGCCAATCGGCATGGTCGAAGTAGAAGGCGTCGACGAGGATGCGGGCGACCCAATAGACCCCGATGAAGCCCGCAAGGGCGAGGGCGGCGCGCTCCCCACGCAGGAGCTCGTTATGGAGTCCAAGGGTCAGGGCGCCAAATGCCACGATGGTCAGCACGGTGAAGGCGCCATAGGTCCACATCAACTTCCGGTTAAAGGGCGTGAGCTGAGCCAGGTCCTCCTTCCAGCCGAGCCTCGCCGGAACCTGGAAGCTGGCGGCAAGAATGCAAAAGTGACCCACCCCAGCCAACCAGAGCGCCAGGTCGAAGAGTCCGCTCATGGGTGAACCGCCGCCAAAAGGAAGATCGCCGTCAGGGACGCGCAAGCGAGCAGAAAGGCAAGGTCTTCACGGCGATTCCGCTTCCGCACGTTCCGGTCATACATCGTCAACTGGATAACGCCGCGAAGTCCCCAAAACGTGGCCAGCCCACCGCTGAGAAACCTGCCGAGCGCCTTGCCGCTCGCCAGTTCCGTGGCGAACAGGATGCACAAGAGACTGAACCACAGGATGACGAGCACTATGTAGGCCGCATGGACGATGAACACCTCTCGAACGATTGGCGACAACCTGGCAACGTTGCCGCGGTAGTCGAGACGTCGGGCGACGACGAGATTGGCGCCGGCTATGACCATTTGGACTGCGGCACCAGCCCAGATGGCCCAGACGAGCCCGTTCACAGCGCACCCACCGCCCGCATGAAGGGGACCATGACGTTCGCGACGAAGGCTGGATGGAAGAGCCAGAACGCCGGTGCGGCCGTGATCAGGATGGCGAAGCCCCGGCCCCGGAGCCCGGTCGCAAGTCCCAGCCGGCGCCCGAGTGATGATCGCGTCAGCAACAGCGCGAGCCCCTGCACCGCGAAGTAGGCCGTCGGCAGGCCAAACCCGCCCCCGGCCGGGACGGAGATGACCAGGTCATGCACCAGGCCTGAGGCGGTGAAGGCCACCAGGACCGCCCCGGGCGTGCCGATCGATCCGCGAAGCGGCTGAACGACGGAGTCGCGCGCCAGTACGTGAAAGGCAGTGTTCCAACGAAGGGACCAGAATTCGCCAAGTGACGCGGCTGCGATCGGCGCCCGCATCAGCGGCTGCGCATCGATACCCAGCGCACGCCAGCCCAGGGACACCAGGTGAAAGGCGCCGAAATGGAGCATGAAGATCAGGCCGAAGAGGCCAGTCCAGCCCCTGCCCAGGATGGCTGATGCCGGCAGCAGTCGTGCCGCGCCCCAGAACAGCGCCAGCCCAAGGACCGTCGCCCCGGCCGCCACGGCCCATTCGGCTCGGCCGGGGCGGGTAACAGCGCGGCCGCCATCCAGGAACGCAACGGCGTCCATGCCGGGCCAGAGGATGAGGTACGCGAGCGTCCGCGGCATCGATCGGTTCCCGAGCAGCCCCATGGCCCGCCACAACGTCATCCATTTGAGGGCGCCGAAGACCGCAATCGAAAGCCCCCACATCAGGACCCAGGAGGGCATCTCGGCGCGGACGGCCACGAGGGCCGCGGGTAATACGATCAGCGGCATGAGGCCCACCAGCGCCCGCGACACCGGCGTCCACGATCGGCCTGCCGGCCGAGCTCGAATGCCAGCTTGCTGGTTCACTGCATTTCTCCTATTTCAGAATATACTGAAATCCGAGCCGAAGCAAGGCCAGGCCGTGTAACGGTTTGCTAGCGGGAGAGGATCAGGTTCGCGACCCTACGCATCCCGCCCCTCAGCTTCAGGAAGCGCCGCAGATCGGCCATCGAGAGCGATTTCGCCTCGCGGTAGGCGCCCTCCATCGTCTCCATGAAATCGAGCAGTTCACCAAGGCGCTGTGTTGTGGCCGCGTCAGCCTTGTTGCCGGAGGCGACGCACTCCCTGAGAACCCCGATTGTGGGATCGATCTCGCGACGCTTGCGCTCCTCGAGGATGACCTGGAACATCTCCCAGACATCGCCCATCGACTCGAAGTAATCGCGCCGGTCACCAAGCGTGTGTGTCACGCGAACGATCCCCCAGCCCTGAAGCTCTCGAAGGCTGGTGCTCACATTCGAGCGGGCCACCGCGAGCGTCGCGGCAATCTCCTCTGCAGTTAGCGGGCGGGGCGCTATAAAGAGGAGTGCGTGGATCTGCGCCACCGTGCGGTTGATCCCCCATCGCGTCCCCATCTCGCCCCAGTGGACGATGAATTTGCGAGTGACCGGAGAGAGGGGGACCGCGGAGCTTGTAGCCAATTCGATCAGGACTGACAGTACTGAACCAATTGATCGGCGTCAAGTCGCCTCGCGCTGACTGTCGGGTTCGGGTAGGCCGCCTACGCGCCACCGCTCATGCCGGGCACGTCTTCCGACACCTGGTTGACGTGATCAACGAGGTGCAACGTGCCGTACCGGAGGCTCCAGATCCCGCTCGGATAGCTGGCGGCGCACCCGGGGATGTGCGAAGCGGGCGGCTGGACGGCGATGACTTCGCTGACCTCACCGGAGGCGTTGGCTGTAAACGTCCTGGCGGCGCCGACCGGACCGGCGGCGGTCTGCGCCTTGCCGTTGCACGTATAGCTGGCCGTTGCGGTACCGGTCACCTCGTAGGCGATCACCTGGCCCGGGCGCAAGCCGATCTCATGGAATGCGACGACATCAATCCACGGATCGGTTTGGGCGGCGGCAACCTTGCCTGACGAAGGTGGGGTGCTGACAAACTGCGCGCGTGCGACCGCCACCGGCGTGGACGTGGCCGTGCCGATGACCGTCGCCGTTGGTGTAATTGGTGCGGAGGTCGTCGGCGTCGCCGCGGACTCCGACCCACAGGCTGCCAGGACCAGCGTGGAAAGGAGCATCATCATTCTTTTCATAGAGGGGTAACCGCCGGTGGGGGCTTTAGTTACGAAACCGGTATCACCGTCAAAGGAGTCGCGATGAAACTTACGCCATTGTGCGAGCTGGAATTTCAGTACACCTGGACCGATTTCGTCGACCTGGGCGCGGGCGGCCAGTACATAGGAATCCTCGACGGCGTCGCCACGGGTGACCGGCTCAAGGGCACCCTGAAACTGGTCAACGTGCCGCCAAAGCGGCCCGACAACGTTAACTGCCCCACCATCCGCGGCATCCTCACGACCGACGACGGCGGCAAGATCTACCTCGAGATGAACGGGATCGCGCTTCTCCGCCAGGAGGACAAGGCGCGGGTCTTTACGACATCGCTCTCGCTTCGCAGTGGCGATGCACGCTACGCCTGGGTCAACACCGTCTTTGGCGTCGTCGAGGGCGTCCTCAACACTACGACTGACATGGCGCGGGCGCGGGCCTTCGCCTGTGCCAACGACATCGAGGTGGTCTGGAAGGAAGCGGAAACCGGAAACGAAGAACCGCCGGGACAATCCCGGCGGTCTGCGGTCAGGTTCTAGCTCTCGCCTTTGCCCTTGCCGGCGACGGGCTCCTTGGGTGGCTTCTCGGGCTTCTCGGGCTTCTCGGGTTTTTCGGCCTTCGGCTCGGCCTTGGGCTCCCGCTCCTTCTTGATCGGGCTCAGCTTGAGCACGCCGTCGACCATCTCCACCATCACCGAGTCTCCGGCACTGAACTTGGTCGTCAGCAGCGTCTCTGACAGCGGATCCTCGATCAGCCGCTGGATGACGCGCCGCAGGGGCCGCGCTCCGTAAAGCTTGTCGTAGCCCTCCTTGGCCAGGTAGTCCTTGGCTTCGGTTGTGACCTCGAGTTTCATCTCGTGCTCCTCGAGCCGCTGCGCCACCTTGATGACCAGCAGGTCGACGATCTGGCGCATCTCGGCCGCGGACAGGGCCTTGAAGACCACGACTGCGTCGACGCGGTTGAGGAACTCCGGCCGGAACGTCTTCTTGAGCTCGTCCATGATCTTCTCGCGCATCTTGCCGTGCTCTTTCTCTTCCTGCGTCGTGCTCGGCATCGAGGGTTGGAAGCCCATCGAGGTCGTGGCCGCCTGGAGATTCGAGACGCCGATGTTCGAGGTCATGATCACGATCGTGTTAGAGAAGTTGACCTGCTTGCCCTTGGCGTCCGCGAGCCGGCCATCCTCCAGGATCTGGAGCAGCATGTTGAAGACCTCGGGATGGGCCTTCTCGATCTCGTCGAAGAGGACCACCGAGTAGGGACGGCGGCGGATGGCCTCGGTCAACTGGCCGCCTTCGTCGTAACCGACGTAGCCGGGCGGTGAGCCTACCAGGCGGGCCGTGCTGTGCCGCTCCATGAACTCCGACATGTCGAGCCGGATGATCGCGTCCTCGTTGTCGAAGAGGAAGCGGGCCAGTTGCCGCGCCAGCTCGGTCTTGCCGACGCCGGTTGGGCCGAGGAAGATGAACGACCCGATCGGCCGCTTGGAATCCTTCAGGCCGGCACGCGCGCGGCGAACCGCCTGCGATATCACCTTGACCGCGTCGTCCTGTCCGATCAACCGTGCATGGATGTCGTCCTCCATCCGCAGCAGTCGGGCGGACTCCTCCTCAACCAGCCGCGAGACGGGCACGCCGGTCCAGGCGCTGACGATCTCGGCGATGTGCTCCTCGTCCACTTCCGGGACGGTCGCCCCGAGCTTGTCCCGCCACTCCATCTCTTCCTTGACGTACTTGTCCTTGAGCTTCTTTTCCTTATCGCGGAAAGAGGCCGCGGTCTCGTAGTCCTGGTTCGCGATCGCCTCTTCCTTCTTGATCTGGAGATCGCGGATCTCCTTCTGCATCGCCTTCAGCTCAGGAGGTGTGGTGGTCAGCTTCATTCGTACCCGGGCGGAGGCCTCGTCCATCAGGTCGATCGCCTTGTCCGGCAGCGAGCGGTCGGTCACGTAGCGGACCGACAGGTCCGCGGCAGCCTTGATCGCCTTGTCGGTGACCGTGACGCGATGGTGCTTCTCGTAGAGGCTCTTGACCCCATGCAGGATCGAGATCGTCTCGATCAACGATGGCTCGTCGACGAAGACCGGCTGGAAGCGGCGCTCGAGGGCGGCATCCTTTTCGATGTACTTGCGGTACTCGTTGAGCGTCGTCGCACCGATGCACTGGATTTCGCCACGCGCGAGGGCCGGCTTGAGGATGTTGGCGGCGTCGATCGCGCCCTCGGCCGCACCGGCCCCGACCAGGGTATGCAGCTCATCGATAAAGAGCACGACCTCGCGGCTGGAGCGGATCTCGTCGAGGATCTTCTTCAGGCGCTCCTCGAACTCGCCACGGTACTTGGTGCCGGCCACGAGTGCCCCCATGTCCAGCGTCAGGACGCGCTTGCCGCGCAGGGACTCCGGAATGTTGCCGAGGACGATCTGCTGGGCCAGGCCTTCGGCGATGGCCGTCTTACCGACACCGGGCTCGCCGATCAGGGCGGGATTGTTCTTCGTCCGCCGGGAGAGGATCTGCACCACCCGCTCGATCTCGGACTCGCGGCCGATCACCGGGTCGAGCGTGTTCTTCGCGGCCAGATCGGTCAGATCGCGGCAGAACTGGTCCAGGAGCGGCGTCTTCGAGGGCTTCTTCGGGTTGGCTGCCTCCTCGTCGAGGCCGCTTTCGTGCAGGAGCCGGTCGATCTCACCCCGGACCTTTTCCAGGTTGGCCCCGAGATCCTCCAGGACGTGGGCCGCGATGCCCTCACCCTCGATCAGGAGCCCAAGCAGCAGGTGCTCCGTCCCGACGTAGTTGTTCCCCATCCGGCGGGCTTCCTCGAAGGAGATCTCGATAACCTTCTTGACCCGGGACGTGGGGATGATCTGCTGGATGATGATGCGCTCATTCCGACCGAGTACCGACTCGATCGTGGCGCGGACCTTGTTGATCTCGACGCCTAGGTTGTTCAGGACCTTGGCGGCCAGGCCCTCGCCCTCGCGAAGCAGGCCGAGGAGAAGGTGCTCGGTGCCGATATATGAATGGTGCGAGCGCTCGGCCTCTTCCTGGGCCAGCGTCAGGACTTTTTTCGCTCGCTCGGTGAATCGTTCAAAGGGGTACAACCACTAACCTCCGCATGACTTACTGATGCTAACTACTACGATACCCTGATTCTTTGCCTGACTTGCGGCTCGGAATCAAGCCCAGCCGCCTGCTGCGACGCTCTAGGGAGTTACCACCCTGCGGAAAGGTCTAAACAATCGTTCGGGGGCAGTTTAGCGCATATTCGGGCTGAATACACCGCGGATCTAACAATTACTTAGTCGGCCGGACGGCTGGCCGGGCTCGGAAGCCAGGCCCTGACGCTATTCCTGGGGGGCGGCGCTTACGTGGGCGAGAACGCGTTCTGGCTCGGCCTCGGGCACGCGCTCGATCTCACCCGGGTAGTCCGAAACCTCGGAAGGCTCGGAATCCTCGGCCCGGTCGGTTGGCTGCGGCTCCTCGACCTGCTTCAGCGAGAGGCTGATCCGGCGCCGGACCCGATCTGCCTGCAGCACGCGGACGCGGAGCTTCTGGCCGACCTGAACCACATCCTCGGTATGCTCGACATGCTCCCAGGCGAGCTCGGAGATGTGGAGCAGGCCCTCGATGCCGTCGCCGATCTGGAGGAAGGCCCCGTATTTCTTCGTCTTCGTGACCTCGCCCTCGATGATCGCCCCGGGGGGATACCGTTTCTCGATGTGGTCCCAGGGATCCTGACCAAGCTGGCGTAGGCTGAGGGAGATCCGGGAGGTCTCGGGATCGAGCTTGATCACCCGCACGTCGATATCCTGGCCGACCTGGAGCACGTCGCCGACGTTTGCGACGCGGTCCCAGGAGAGCTCGGAGATGTGAATCAGGCCGTCGGCCGCCCCGAGATTGACGAAGGCGCCGTACGACGTCAGCCCGGAGACCTTGCCCCGGACATCATCACCGACCTTGAGCCGGTCGAAGAGCTCGGTCCGCTGGCGGGCGCGATCCTCGTCGAAGGCCGCTTTCTGACTGACGATCAACCGGTTCCGTTTCCGGTTGACCTCGAGAATCTTGACCCCGATGCGCTGGTTGACCAGTTCCTGGAGGTTGGCGCTGTAGCTGCGTGATACCTGGGACGTCGGCAGGAACCCGCGTAGCCCGAGGATGTTGACGATCAGCCCGCCCTTGTTCTGCTCGCGGACCTCGGCCTCCATCAGCTCGCCGGAAACCTGCTTGTCCTGCGCCTTCAGCCAGACCGACTCGGCCCGGGCGCGGCGAAGGGAAAGAACGACGTTGCCGTCCTCATTCTCTGGTTGAAGCACGAAGACTTTGATGCGGTCACCCGCCTGCAGGTCAGCAGTCCCCGCCTCCTTGGTTCCCAGCTCGCGGCTGGAAATGACGCCCTCTGATTTCGAACCGACATCGACCAGGACTTCATCCGGATCGACCCTGACGACGACACCGTCGATGATGTCACCGTGGGCTAAGCGCTTGCTTGAAGCCTCCTCCTGATCGAGGTATTCCTCCATGGTCGTTGCCATGGTCTCCGAGGCTCCGTTTTGCGAATCCGAGTAATCCTGGGAAGACTCAAAATCAGACAATCCAGTGGGCACCACCTTTTCTTATTGGAACTCGTTGGTCGTCAAGTTGTAGGCAGAGGCGCGAGTCACTTCGAAGTATAGCAATCGCCGCGAGATCGAGCTGAGGATTGTGATCTTGATGATGGACGTTGTGTATGTGGCTGCATACACTGGAAGAGAACCATGATTCACTGGCGACGCGACAGGACCGCCTTCGCGCTCTCGGGCGGAGGCGCGCGCGGAGCGCTCCAGGTGGGGATGCTCCGGGCTCTCCTAGAGCACGGCATTCGGCCCGATCTGGTCGTCGGCGTCTCGATCGGCGCCTGGAACGGGGCCTGGCTGGCGCATCGACCGGAGCTGGAATGGGTGGAGCGCCTCGACGAGGTGTGGCGGAACGTGAGCCGGCAATCCCTCGACATGGTCTGGTGGCGGGCCGCCCGCAACATGGTGCGGCGCCGTCCGTCGCTCTACGAGGGCAGCGGCCTGGCGCGGTTGATCGGCCAGCACCTGCACGCTCACAATTTCGAAGACCTGGCTGTCCCCTTGCACACGGTCGCGATCGACCTGACGCTCGGGATAAAGTCAGTGTTTTCCCGCGGCCCTCTCGCCCCCGCCGTGCTCGCATCCTCGGCGATCCCCGGCATCTTCCCGCCGGTCACGATCGACGACCATCAGCATGTCGACGGCGGGATGGTCGACCCGACCGGGCTGGACACCGCGATCGAGCTGGGCGCCCGACGCATCTTCGTGCTCGATTCCGGGTACGCCGGCCAGCTGCCCGCGCCGCTCGCCTCGATGAACGCGATCGTCGACCACACCTTCCAGATCGCGGCCCAACACCGGACCAGGTGGACCATCCAGCAGATGGGCCGCTCGATCGAGATCGTGCACCTCCGCCCCAGCGCTGGCTTCCTCCGGCACTCGATGGACTTCGGGGCGACCGCCTCCTACCTCGACGAGGGCTACCGCTACACGATCAGGGCGCTGGAAGTCCGCCGGAAGGGCCGACGACCCGCTCCAGCCGCCGCCACCGGGGCCCCCGTCTACCACTAAGGCGCGAAGAGCCGACCGGCTCCGAGCGCGGCCGAGCTGATGCCGTTTAGCCGGGTCGAGCCCTAGCGAGAAACCCGGAAGCTGAAGTCGAAGGCCCTGACTGATTGGGTCAGCTGGCTGACCGAGATGTAGTCCACGCCCGCCAGCGCATAGGCGCGCGCGTTGTCGAGCGCGATCTTCCCCGACACCTCCACCTTGGCCCGTCCCTGGACCATGGCGATTGCCTGCCGGACCTGGCCGGGCGGGAAGTTGTCGAGCAGCAGGACATTGACCTTCGACTGGAGCGCCTGCTCCAGCTCTTGCATGTTGCCGACGGTCAGCTCGATGCGCTTGCCCGGAAGCGCCTTCTTCAGGCTCCGGACGACGGTCGCCACCCCGTCACTCAGGGCCAGGTGCGACTCCGTGACGATCAGCCGGTCCGCGAGCCCCTTCTGATGGCTCATGCCGCCGCCGACCTCGACCGCGTACTTCTCGAGGAAGCGCAGGCCCGGCGTCGTCTTTCGCGTGTCGAGGATGCGGGTCTTGGTGCCCTTGACGGCGTTGGCGAACTTCGCGGTCTGCGAGGAGATCCCGGAGAGGTGCTGGAGGAAGTTGAGCGCCGTCCGCTCGGCCTGGAGGACGCTGGTGGCGGGACCCGAGACCCGGGCAACCAGCTGGCCGCTCGCCAGTACCGTCCCGTCGCTAGCCCGCGCCTCGAAGCTGATGTTCTTGTCGACCAGCTCAAAGACGCGCTTGAAGATGGGCAGGCCGCAGAGGACCCCGTCCTCGTTGGCGATCAGCTTGCCGCGGGCCTTGACCTTGCCCGGGAACAGGGTCTGGGTGGTCAGGTCGCCGTCTCCGATATCTTCGGCGAGGGCATCCTTGATCAGGCGGTCGACCGCGCTGATCGGGAAGCGCATGGTGATGACGGGCGGCGGAGATGGCTTCGGCGCCGGTGCCGGGGGTGGTTGGGGCGCGACCGGCCGCGGCGGCATCCCGGGCGGGCGGCCGGCGGTGCGCCAGGGTGAGCCCAGCCCGAGGATGGTCGGCCGGGGAAACGGCATCGTCGGGACGCCCGGCGGCAGCGGCGGCGGCACGGGGGATGCGGCGGGCACCGGCGGCGCCACTAATTCCGGACCGCCGAGGAGCGCTGGCTGCGGGGCGGCCGCAACTGCGGCCTTCGGCTCCCGCCTCGGGGTAGCGGCGGTTTTGCGGGCCGTGGCCGGGCTGGCCTTCTTTACAGAGGTGGCGGCTGCCCGAGGGCGTGCCGCTTTGACGGACGGCTTTCCCTTAGCTTTTGGACTTGTTGCTCGCCCCTTCTGCTTCGAGCGCTCGGTGGCACTCAGAAGCGCTCGGCTCCCAGCACGGCGTTGTCGATCAATCTCGTTGAGCCAAGTTTAACAGCGATGGCGAGTACATTGCCTTTCTGCGCACGGTCGGGACGACTGAGCGTGGTCTCGTCGACCACCGACACGTAATCGATCACCAGGTGCCCCTCCAACCGGCGGCGGACAATCGTCTCCAACTCGGCCGGATCGCTGCTCCCGCCGTCAAAGGCGCTGACGGCGGATTGAAGCGCTTCGTGGAGCCGGGGAGCGAGTGCGCGCTCGGCGGGGTCCAGGTAGACGTTGCGGGAGCTCATCGCCAGGCCGTCCGGCTCGCGGACGGTGGGCACCGCCACGATCCGGAGCGGCAGCGAGAAGTCCCGGACCAGCTGCCGGACCAGGACGATCTGCTGGAAGTCCTTTAAGCCGAAGTAGGCCCGCGCCGGGCGGGTGAGCTCGAATAGCTTGAGAACGATCGTCAGCACGCCGCCGAAATGGCCCGGCCGGCTGGCCCCTTCCAGGACGGCGCCCAGGGGGCCGGGGTCGATCGCGGTCCGAAATGAGGCCGGGTAGATCTGGTCGTCGGCCGGATGAAAGATGATATCGACCCCGAGTGCAGTAAGACGAGCGCGGTCTGCCTCGAAGGGCCGGGGATAGCGACGGAAATCCTCGGCGGGCCCGAACTGCCGAGGGTTGACGAAGATGCTCGCGATCACGCGCTGGTTCTCGCGCCGGGCACGCTGGACCAGGCTGTCATGGCCGGCATGGAGCGCACCCATGGTCGGGACGAATCCGATCTCGTCGCCGGCGGCTCGCCAGGCGAGCGCCTGCTGCTGCATGGCGTCTGCGCTCTCGATGGTGCGGCTAGCGGGCGGCGTACTCGTGCTCAGGCGTGGGGAAGGCGCCCTTGCGGACGTCCTCGTCGAACTGGCGCGCCGCCGCCTCGATTGCCTCGCCCAGTTTGGCGTACTCGCGGACAAACTTCGCCACGTGGTCCGGATTCAATCCGAGCATGTCCTGGATCACGAGGACCTGGCCATCGCAGGACGGGCCGGCGCCGATGCCGATCGTCGGAATGCTGAGCGCCGCGGTTACCCGCCGGCCGAGGGGGCTGGGGACACCTTCGAGCACGACCGCAAACGCGCCAGCCTGTTCCAGCGCCCGCGCATCGGCGAGGATCTGCTCCGCCGCCTGGTCGCTGCGCCCCTGCACGCGGAAGCCGCCGAACTGGTTGACGAAGGTCGGGGTCAGGCCGAGATGGCCCATCACCGGGATCCCCATCGCGGTCAGCCGGGCCGTGTACTCGATCACCCGGTCCCCGCCCTCCATCTTGACCGCCTGCACCCGCGCTTCTTGCATCAAACGACCGGCGTTCCGGATCGCGTCCTCGACCGAGACGTGGTACGCCATGAAGGGCATGTCGCCGACGACCAGCGTGTTCGGCGCGCCCCGGACCACCGCGCTTGCGTGCCTGATCATGTCGTCCATCCTCACGCTTAGCGTGTCCGGATACCCGAGCATGGTCGTGCCCAGGCTGTCGCCGACGAGGAAGACCGGGATGCCGGCCCGCTCCAGCCAGCGGGCCGTGGTGTAGTCGTACGCGGTCAGCATGGTGAACTTGGTGCCTTCGCGCTTCCATTTGCCCAGGTCGCGGAGGGTGATCCGGCTCACGCCGCCTCCTCGCTCTTTTTCGCCAGCTTCATGGCGCGGTCGGCAAGCAACTGGTAGAGCCGTTGCAGTTCGGGATCCCGACTGAGCGCGTCCAGGTGCCGGACGATGGTGCCCAGGTCGCCACGCGCCGCCGGGCCAGTGAGCGCCTCATCCGGGCTGGTGGACTTCAGATTGGCCACGGCGCCGGCGAGCAACATCGTCATGCCGCGGTTCGCCGTCTCTTCGCCGAGCCCGGCCTGCCGGGCCAGTGCCGCCGCTTCCGCCACGAGCATCACCGGATAGTTCGCGGCAAACACTGCGGCCGCGTGGTACAGCGCCCGATCGACGCCGGCGAGGTCGAACGCGTGGCCACCAACCGCTTCGACCATCGCGCTGAGCTGGCTGTACAGGGGCGGATCGGCGTCGACGCCGATGTAGCTGCCGCGCACGTTCTTCGCCGCCTCGACGCCGCGACGAAACGTTTGCAGCGGATGAAAGACGCCGATCTGCAGCCCGGCCGTCGCCAGCGGCTGCAGCGGGGCGCAATCCTGGGCGCCGCTGAGGTGGACCGCCGCCCTGCCGCCCGCCGCCCTGCCGCCCGCCGCTGTGAGTCTGGTGGCGATCTCGGCGGCGACTGTGGCGATGACGTCATCGGGCACCGCCAGCAGGGTCAGGTCCGCCAGCTCGAGCGCGGCCGCGGGAGTCGGGCAGGCACGCGCGCCCAGTTCCTCAGCCAGGCTGCCGATACTCTCGGGGTTACGTCCGCCAATCGCCGCGATCGGGTAGCCAGCCCGCTGCAGGGCGCGGCCGAGCGCTGACCCGGCGCGGCCGGGGCCGATGATGGCGAGCGTCGGTTTCTGCATTCTTCCGTCTCGGTCCCAGGGATCCAAGCGGCGCTGTCGCGAATCTTAGCGCAGAAACCTTACGGTCAGGCGGGGGTGGGCTCCAGGCGACCGGGCGGCAGCTCGGGGCCCCGATCCTCGGGCTTGGGTTGCGCCTGCGGCGCCTTCGGGACCTCAGCCTTGGGCCGCTCGGGGACCGGCGGGATCTTCCCGTCCGGCGAGTTGATGACGGCGTCGATCTGCCAGCCCTCGATCGTCTCCTCCTGCTTCAGGTACTCGGCGAGCAGCACCATCGTGTCCCGGCGCTCCGTGAGGATCTTCTTGGCGCGCTGGTAGGCGCTGTCGACGAGCCGGTGCACTTCCTGATCGATCTCGCCGGCAACCTCCTCGCTATAGTTGCGCTGCTCGCCCAGATCGCGGCCGAGGAAGACGAGCTCCTCCTTGTGGCCGAAGGTCAAGGGGCCAAGCTTGTCCGACATTCCCCACTCGGTGACCATCCGGCGCGCGAGCTTCGTCGCCTTGCCGATGTCGTCGGAGGCCCCGGAGGTGATGTCGCCGAACGTGATCTCTTCCGCGACCCGGCCGCCGAGCATCACCGCCATGTCATCGTTCAGCTCGCTCCGGGAGACGAGGTAGCGGTCTTCGGTGGGGAGCTGCATCGTCCAGCCGAGCGCCATGCCTCGCGAGATGATCGACACCTTGTGCACCGGGTCTGCGTTCGGCAGGGACTTCGCGACCAGGGCGTGGCCGATCTCGTGGTAGGCGATGACGTTCTTCTCCTTCTCGGTTATCATGCGCGACTTCCGCTCCGGTCCGGCGATGACGCGGGCGATCGCCTCCTCGAGCTCGAACTGTCCGATCGCCTTCTTGTTGTTGCGGGCGGCGAGGATGGCGGCCTCGTTGATCAGGTTGCTCAGGTCGGCGCCGCTGAAGCCCGGCGTCTGCCGCGCCAGGACCTCGAGGTCGACCTGTCCATCAAAGGGCTTGTTGCGGGCGTGCACCTCGAGGATCGCCCGCCGCCCGCGGATGTCGGGGCGGTCTAGCGTCACGTGGCGGTCGAACCGGCCGGGGCGCAGCAGCGCGGGGTCGAGGACGTCGGGACGGTTGGTGGCCGCGATCACGATCACGTGGGTGCTGGTCTCGAAGCCATCCATCTCGACAAGCAACTGGTTCAGCGTCTGCTCGCGCTCGTCGTGGCCGCCGCCGAGGCCGGCGCCACGCTGGCGCCCGACGGCGTCGATCTCGTCGACGAAGACGATGCAGGGCGAATTCTTCTTTGCCTGGTCGAAGAGATCGCGGACACGCGAGGCGCCGACGCCGACGAACATCTCGACGAATTCCGAGCCCGAGATGCTGAAGAACGGCACGCCCGCCTCGCCGGCCACTGCCTTGGAGAGCAGCGTCTTACCGGTGCCGGGCGGCCCCACCATCAGCACGCCCTTGGGGATGCGCGCGCCGAGCGCGGTGAATTTATCCGGGAACTTGAGGAACTCGACAATCTCGGTCAGTTCCTGCTTGGCCTCCTCGACGCCGGCCACATCGTTGAACGTGACCGCAGGCTTGTCACCGGCGAGCAACCGTGCCCGGCTGCGGCCGAAGGAGATTGCCTGGTTGTTCCCCGTCTGGGTCTGGCGCAGCATGTACCACATAAACCCGCCGATCACCAGGAACAGGATCACGTTCGGCAGGATGACGGAGAGCAGCACGTTCGACGAGCTCGGTGATTCGGTGCTGAAGTTGACCTTGTCGTCGCGCAGGATCTGCTCGATCTGGAAAGAGTCGCGGAAGATCGTCTTGTAGTGCTGGCCCTGGTAGTCCCAGGTGACCTCGGACCCGGAGGACTTGATCGTGGCGTGATCGATCTGGTGCTGGTCCGCGGCCTGGATCAGGTCATAGGTTGACTTCTCGGTGGGCGCGGAGATATTGCTGAAGCTGCGGTAGCTCGCCCAGATGATGGCCAGCAAGCCCGCGAGCAGGATGAAATAAAGGATGTTTCGGTTACGTCCGCCTTTCATGGGCGCCGATCATTGTAACACCGGGTTTTTCGAATTCCTTCCACGTCAGAGCACGCGCCAAATGAGATCAAAGCGGTGCGATTTCGAGATGCAACTGGTGCTGCGTCAGCCTGGTGACCCGCTTCCCTTCGGCGACCGTCACCGAGGGGATCCAGACGATCTCCTCGCGATCGGAGACGATCGGCAAGCGATCGCGCATCAGCCGGGGCACGTGAGCGTCAACGAGGATGTCCTGGAGCCGCTTCGCGGTCACCATTCCCAGCGGCTGCATGCGGTCGCCGGGATTGCGGGTGCCGACGCGGAGCGGCGGTTGCACCCGATCGGCATCCAGGTGGCCGACCGGATCGCGAGCCTTGAAAGCTGCCGGATCGCACTGACAGCTCGTCACCACGAGGTGTCCTGATGAGACGCCCCCGGGGGCAGCTTGATGGTCGGCTCGACGGCGCGATTCCGTCGCCTCGAAGCCGTCCGGCCCGTGCCGGCGGCGAAGCAGGCGGCGCTGGATCGCGAGGGGGAGCGCCTGTAGCGCATCGTGGGCATCGGCGGCGGTCGCGGCCAGCTCGTCGACCTGCTGCTCGAGGAGGCGATCCTCTTCACCAAGAATGGTGGCCGTCTGCGCTAACAGCCGTCGCGCGGCCGGATTGAAGGCGTCGATCGCCGGCAGCACAATCTGGCGGATCCGGTTGCGGGCGAAGCGCGGGTCGTCGTTGCTCGGGTCACGACGCGGTGTCAGCCCTTCCGCCTGCAGGTAGCGCTCGATCGCCGCGCGATCGACGTCCAGCAGCGGCCGGGCGAGGTCGTTCGTTCGATAGCCCATCCCCGCCAAACCGCGCGAGCCACTGCCCCGGAGGAGGTGCAGCAAGAGCGTCTCGACCTGGTCGTCCCGCGTGTGTCCAAGCGCGATCGCGCTACTGGTGGTCCGGGAGGCGGCGCCGCGTAAGAAGGCGTACCGAGCCCGACGCGCTGCCGCCTCGGTGTGTGGCAGGTCGGGCTCCGCACGACCCATCACGGTCGCGTAGCCCCAGCTCCTGGCCGTGGCCTCGACGAACCGAGCATCGGACTCGCTCTCCGGCCGCCAGGCGTGGTCGAAATGGGCCACTGTCAGGTGCAGGGGCATCGATGGGATCAGGGACCGCAGGAGGGAGAGCAGGGCAAGCGAGTCGGGCCCTCCCGACACCGCGACCAGCACGCGCTCGCCGGGCTGGAGGATACGGTGCTGACGGATAGCCGAGGCGACGCGGGTTCGGAGCATCACTTGAATGTGGCGGAGGCAAGGATCGAACTTGCGACATACCGGGTATGGGCCGGTTGCTCTACCACTGAGCTACTCCGCCCCGTAGCGCATCGGTTAGTTTAGCAAGGATGTCGCCCTCGTTTGCCGAGATCGCGCCCCGGTACGACGCGCTGCGGCCCCTCTCCCCCGGCGACCAGGAACGGCTGATGCAGATGGTGAGGGCGGCCGCGCTGCGCGCAGAGGACCTCGCCGTCGAGGTCGGCTGCGGTACCGGTCGGATCACGCTTCCGCTGGCGGCGATGACCCCGGCGCGGGTGATCGGCATCGACTCCGAGGCGCGGATGCTGGAGGTTGGGCGGGCGAAGGATACGGCGGGCCGCGTTGAGTGGCGGCTGGGCACCGCCTACCGGCTGCCGGTACCCGATGGCGCCGCGGCCCTTACCGCGATGGTGATGGTGGCGCACCTGCTGAAGCGGCGCGGGGCCGCCTTCCGCGAAGTCCGCCGGATCCTGAGACCCGGTGGCCGGCTCAGCCTCTGGACCTTCACGCCGGCGCATGTCCGGGGCTTCTATCTCAACCCCTACTTTCCCAGCATCCCGGTGATCGATCTGCCGCGATTCGCGGAAATTGCCGTCCTGGAGCGCGAGTTGCGTCGATCCGGCTTCGACGAGGTGGCTGTCGAGATCCGCGAGGAGGAGCGCGTGCTGCCGATCGGGGACGTGGTGGACCGGGTCCGGGGTCGCTACATCTCCACCCTGGCGATGCTGCCGCCGCTCGAGTACCGGCTTGGCCTTCAGCAGCTGGAGGAGTTGCTCGCCCGCGACCGTGGGGTCATCATGCGGCAGCGATCCGAGTGGGCGGTGCTGACCGCGCGCTGAGACAAAAGAAGGAGGAGCCCACCGGGGGATCCTCCCTTGATTTGTGTGGTTGCGGCGGGCAGATTCGAACTGCCGACCTTTGGGTTATGAGCCCAACGAGCTTCCACTGCTCCACGCCGCACGCAGCCTCCATTGAGGCGAGAGGGCCATTCTAGGCGCGGTCTCATCCCCCCGTCAAGCCGCGGAGCCCCGGCTACTTGAAGCGGCCGCCTCGCTTGGCCTCGAGGTTTCGCTTGATGTCCAGCAGGCGCTCCTCGCTGGTCTTCATGAACTTGGAGAGCTTTTCCTCGAACACCGGATCGGCGCCCTCGGGCAACTCGCGCTTACCGCGCCCGCCTCGCCGATAGGACCGGGGCAAGACCGGCGGTCCCATGGGGACGGTTGCACCCCCGCCGGCGCCATCCGCCAGCGCCGCCGCCTGCTTGAGCGAGAGATCCATCTTCCCGTTGGTCGCGTCCACGTTGAGGACTTTGACCTTGATCTTCTCGTTCATTTTCAGATGGTTGTTGACGTCGCGTACGTACTCGTTCGCGATCTCTGAAATATGAACCAGTCCGGTTCCGGCTCCCTCGATCTGGACGAATGCCCCGAAATTCGTGATGCCGACGACGGTCCCTTCCACCACCGTCCCTGGCGTTACTGCCACCTAGCCCGCGGTCCCTCCTAGTGCCATAAGCTCTGCCACCATTTTTCAACCGCCGAAACGACCCCACCGACCTGCTTACTCGCCGGAGCCGCCGAACTCGGCGCCGCTGACGGTTGCGCTACAGCCGGACTCGGCTTAACGATGACATAAACCTGCTCCCCGGCTCGAGTGAACCCCTGCTTGCGAGCTGCTTCCTCCATCGCGCCTGGCGAACTGGCGACCCCGAGCTGCCTGCTGGTCTCCGCGTTGAGGACCGCCAGCTGGGCATTACCCTCCCGCAGGCTCTGGACTTCGTGATTCAGTCGCAAATTCAGCATCAACTCCGAGCCAAAGGCCCATATTCCCCAGACGACGATGGCCCCCACCACGATCCAGATCAAGCGATCGGGCGCGGCCAAGTGGACCTTCGCGCGGGAGGCTTTTGACTCAGGAGTGCTCAAAACGTGATCTGGGATCGTTGCAAATTCAAGCCGGCCCGAAAACGGACTGGATTATAGGGGGCCACCGGCTGGTTGGCAAGGCGGTCAACTCGCCCGGCATCTCATCCGCCTCGTTTGGCGGCCTCCCAGTACCGGTCAAGCTCCTCCGCCGGCAACTCGGACAGGACCCGGCCGTCGGCCCGGGTCGCCGCCTCCATGAGGCGGAATCTGGCTTCGAAGCGGGCGGTCGCGTGCCGCAGAGCGTCCTCCGGATTCATGCCCAGCTTGCGGGCCACGTTGACCATGGTGAAAAGCAGATCGCCGAACTCAGCCTCACGCTCCTCCGGCGTGGCCGCCTGGCGCAACTCCTCGAGCTCCTCCCGCACCTTGTCCAGGGCGCCGTCGACCTCAGGCCAGTCAAATCCCACGTTGGCCGCGCGACGCTGCAGCGACCAGGCCCACTGCAGCGCCGGCAGCGAGCGCTGGACGCCGTCGAGGGCAGAGATGCGACCGTACTCGGTCGCCTTGAGCGCGTCCCAGTTCCGAAGCACTTCCTCCGCCCCGGAAACTTGGGTCGTCCCGAATACGTGAGGGTGCCGTCGAACCAGCTTCTCCCGGACCGCGTCCGCGACGTCGCCCAGCGTGAATTCGCTCGATTCGTGGGCGATCTCCGCCTGCATCAGCACCTGGAGCAGCACGTCGCCGAGCTCATCTCGCAACTTGCCGACCTCCTGCTCGTCGATCGCCTCCAACACCTCGTAAGCCTCTTCTAGGAGTGTCGACCGCAGGGAGCCGTGGGTCTGCTCGCGATCCCATGGACAGCCGCCCGGGGACCGCAGGCGGTGAACCACCTCGATCAGCTTGCCAAGCCGCTCGAGGTCGTCAGGCATCCGCGCTGACCGCCGTCGCGTGTACCACGGCGATGTCCCGGCCAGCCGCTCGGAGCGAGGGCAATCCGAGCGCAATCACGGCGAGGCCGACAATGCCCGAGAGGACGAACGGGACCCAGACTCCGAAGCCGAAGAGCGCGCCGCCGATCAGCGCCCCGACCGCCTTCGCCGCCGACTCCGCCGTGCCGACCGTGCCGACCGCCCGTCCGCGCTGGTCCGCGGGGACGGCGCTCATCAAGAAGGCGTTGATCGACGGTTCGGCGAAGGCGGCGCTGCTTCCCTCCACGACGCCCACGCCGATCACCGCGGGAATGCTCGTCAAAAAGGGGTAGATGGGCGCAACGAGCGCCGTGGTTGCGGTCCCGCCGACCGCCAGCCAACGACGGTCGAAGCGATCCGAGGCCCATCCGGCGAGCGGCGCCGTGAGGACCAGCGGGAGCGCGAAGAGCGTAAAGGAGAGCCCGACCACCCAGTCGGTCGCCCCCAACGTTTTCATGAAAAGGCTCCAGACGACGTTGTAAACGCCGTAGACAAAACCTATCCCCAACGACAGCATTACCAGCCCCCGGACTGCGGCCGCGCCGGCACGGAGGACGGCCGGGGTCTGGACGGGCCGCGAGCCGAGGTCGACAGTAGACGCGGATCGCGCTTCGAGCGCCACGGCAACGACGACCGCCGCCAGCAGCAACCCCACA
>JALZAV010000131.1 GCA_030948145.1 Candidatus Dormiibacterota bacterium | reverse complement strand
CCCCGGGCGGGATCGGGACCTTCCATGCCTTGAGCAGGTCGTAGACCAGTTCGCCGGTCGAGGAGGCATCCGTGCAGACCAGATTGAGCGAGCCGAAGAGCGTGTTCGTCACGTGATGGTCGATGTTGACCACGGTTCGGGCCGCCTCGATCATCGGGGTATACTGGCCCGCTCGGCTCGGGTCGCCCGAGTCGAAGAGAAAGACGGGGACACCGGGCTCGACCGGATCCCGATTCACCCGCTCGATCCCGGGCAGAAATTTCCACGCGTCGGGCACCGGTGGTGAGGAGAGTACCGGTACCGACTTGCCGAGGGGCTCGAGCGCCTGGGCCAGCGCGAGGGCCGATCCAAGCGTGTCCCCGTCCGCGTCCTTGTGGGTCACCCCGGCAATCACCGAGGCCTCTTCGACCACCCGCCAGATGGCGGAAGCGACGTCGAGGACCTCCTGCCGGGGAGGCGCGAGCTCAGGCGCCCGCGTCGGACGACCCTTTCTGCACTTCGCGAAGGAGCTGGCTGACACGCACGCTGTAGGCGATGCCCTCGTCCAGCTCGAAGCGCAGCTCCGGCGCGAAGCGCAAGTTCGAGAGGCGCGACCCCAGCTCTTTGCGGATGAAGCCACGGGCGTGGTCCAGCCCGGCGATCGCAGCCTGCTGGCCCTCGCTCTCCCCCACCACGCTTACCCTGACGATGGCACTGCGCAGGTCGGGGGTCAGCTTGACCTCGGTGATGCTGACCATCCCGATACGCGGATCCTTGAGATCGCGCATGATGATCGCGCTGATCTCCTCGCGGAGCTGGGCGGCGACTCGTTCAACGCGGTGACCGGCCATGACCTCATTGTATTGGCGGCCGCCGAATCCGCCTCAGGCTGCGACGTGCATCATCGCCATCGAGAACCCGTCGACCGCCAAGAACGGTCATCCGGCCCCCCGCCGGCCCGGGTGTTAAGCCTGCTTGACCTGGAAGCTGTCGACGACGTCACCCTCCTGGAAGTCCTGGTAGCCCTCGATGCGAATGCCGCACTCCAGGCCGGCCGTGACTTCCCGGGCGTCGTCCTTGAACCGTTTCAGGCCCGCGATCAGGCCCTCGTGGATCACCTCGTTGTTGCGAGTGAGCTTGGCGGTCGAGCCACTCGTGATCTTGCCCTCGACCACGCGCGACCCGGCGATCGCGCCCAACTTCGGGATCTTGATTGGCATGAGCACATTGGCCCGGCCTTCCCAGACCTGGACATAGGTCGGTTCATACAGCCCCTTGATCGCCTTGTCGATGTCGTTCGTGACGTTGTAGACGACGTCGTAGAAGCGGATGTCGACCTTCTCCCGCTCGGCCGCTTTCTGGGCCAGGGAGTCGGCCTTGACGTTGAACGCGATCACCAGCGCATTGGAGACGGCGGCAAGCAGGATGTCCGATTCCGAGACCGGACCGACGCCCTCGAAGACAATCTTTACCTGGACCTTCGGGTCCTGGATCTTGAGGACGGATCCTTTGAGCGCCTCGACGGAGCCGTTGCTGTCGGCCTTAATCACCAGATTCAGGTCCTTGATGGCGCCCTGTTCGACCGCTGCCGAGAGATCGGCCAGCGTGATGCGGCGCGTCTGCGCCAGGGTCGCCACCCGGTACTGCTCGGCCCGCTGGCCCGCGATCGTCCGGGCGACCTTCTCGCTCGAAACGATCTGGAAAATGTCGCCCGCGGTCGGAACGTCCGGGAGGCCGGTGACCACGGCTGGCGTGGCCGGTCCGGCTTCTTTCATCTTCTTACCGTGGTCGTCGAGCAGGGCCCGCACCTTGCCGAAGATGTGGCCGACCACCATGTTGTCGCCGACCCGAAGCGTGCCGCTCTGGACCAGAACGGTCGCGACCGGCCCGCGGCCCTTCTCCATCCGCGCCTCGATGATCGTGCCGGCCGCCGATTTCGCCGGGTTCGCCTTGAGGTCCTGGAGGTCCGCGACCAGGAGGATCATCTCGAGCAGATCAGAAATGCCGGTCTTCTGCTTCGCCGACACCGGGACCATAACGGTCTGGCCGCCCCAGTCCTCGGGGACGAGACCCTGGTCGGAGAGGCCCTGCTTGACCCGGTCCGGGTTGGCGCCGTCCTTGTCGACCTTATTGATCGCGACGACGATCGGCACCTGGGCGGCGCGGGCGTGCGAGATCGCTTCAATCGTCTGCGGCATCACGCCGTCGTCGGCGGCGACCACGAGGACGGCGACGTCGGTGACCTGCGCCCCGCGGGCGCGCATGGCGGTGAACGCTTCATGGCCGGGCGTGTCCAGGAAGACGATGCGACGGCCCCGCTCTTCGACCACGTAGGCGCCGATGCTCTGCGTGATCCCGCCCGCTTCGCCGGCGGCGACCTTGGTCTGCCGGATGGCGTCGAGCAGCGAGGTCTTGCCGTGGTCGACGTGGCCCATGACCGTGACCACCGGCGGCCGGACTTTGAGATTTTCGGGAGCTTCGCCCTCCAGGCTGAAGAGCTCGGAGCGCGTGGTCAGCTTGACCGACGTGCCGTCCCCCTCCGCCGTCGCCTGCTCGGCGATCGCCGAGTCCATCGCCATCGGCGTGGCCTGGACCCCGAACGTGTCGGCGACCAGCGCGGCGGTGTCGAAGTCGATCTGCTGGTTGATGTTGGCCATGATGCTGTTGCGCATCAGCTCCTTGATGATGTCGACGGTCTTGACGTTGAGGTACTCGGCCAGCTCCTTGACGGAGAGGGTGGGCGGCAGCTCCACCTTGCCTTCCTTGACCCTGGTCTTGGCCGCAGCGGCGGGGCCGCCGGGCGCGAACTGGGTCCGCACCGAGGTCTCCTGCTCGGGCGTCAGCATTCCCATGGCGTGGCGGGGGGCGTGCCGGGTCGGCTTGAGGAAGTCAAGAATGTCACGGGCCTCGATGCCGAGGTCCCGGGCAAGCTGCTGGACTTTGATGCCGCGGGTCTGGGTGGTAGGGATACTAAGTCGCTCCTTTCAATTCAACAGGCAATGATACCCGGCGCGCGGCTGTGCCGCGCCTAACTCACTATTCCCACTCGAAGCTGGCGCCAATCGTCGGCGGTGAGCGTCACCCCGAGCGCCCGGTCGAGCGCCCGGCGTTTCTCGGCGGTAGCCCAACAGGCCGGCTCCCGGCAGAGGTAGGCGCTCCGGCCCCTGGCCTTTGGCCCCGGATTGGCGACAATCCGGCCGTCAACGACCACCAGCTGGACCAGCTCGGGTTTGCCCTTGGCCTGGCGGCAGCCGACGCAGCTCCGCTGCGGGCGAACGGGTTCCTTACCCGCCGTCGGCCGCAACCTCGCGGCCCTCGCCGGCTTCGGCGGCCGCCCCATCCGGCGTCGGTTTGATGTCGATCCGCCAACCCGTCAGCTTGGCCGCCAGCCGCGCATTCTGGCCGTCCTTCCCGATCGCCAGCGACAGCTGGTTTTCCGGGACGTGGGCCGTCGCCGTCCGGGAGTCGCGATCGATGTCGACATGCTGCACCTGCGCCGGGCTGAGCGCGTTCGCCACCAGCTGCAGCGGATCGTCCGCCCAGGGGATGATGTCAACCCGTTCGGCGCCGAGCTCACCGACGACGCTCCGGATGCGGACGCCGCGCGGGCCGACACAGGCCCCGACGGGATCGATCCCATCCTGATGGGCGGAGACCGCCACCTTCGTCCGCACCCCCGGCTCTCTCGCGAGCGCCCGGATCACGACCGCCCCGGACGCCAGCTCGGGGATCTCGAACTCGAGCAGCCGGCGCACGAGGGCTTTGTGGGCCCGCGAGACAGTCACCTGCGCGCCACGGCTGCGCTTGCGCTCCTCGAGCAGCAGGACCTTGAGATGCTGGCCGACGCGGATCGTCTCGTCGGGGATCTGCTCCTCGGGAGGCAGCACGCCCTCGGCCTTGCCCAGCTCCAGGTAGACGGTATGGCCCTCTGATCGCTCGACCACCCGGTCGACGATCCCGCTGACCATCTCCCCCTTGTGCTCGAGCACGTCCTTGAGAACCTGGTCCTTCTCCGCGTCCTTGAGCCGCTGGAAGACGACCTGCTTGCTGATCTGGGCGGCGAGGCGGGCGAAATCCTCCGTCGGCAGCGCGATGTCGATCATGTCGTCGATCGCGACCGGTCCCTGCGCGCCGGCCCCCTCGAGCGAGACCTCGGTCGCTGGATCGGTCACCGTCTCGACGACGCGCCGGCGGCTGAAGATCGAGATCTGGGCGGTCTCCGGATCGACGTGGACGCGAACGTTCTCGGGTGGATTGAAGGCCCGCCGGTAGGCCGTGGCCAGCGCACTCTCCATGAGGTTCAGTAGCGACTCTTTGGAGATGCCCTTTTCTTCCTGGACCTGGTCCAGCGCCTTGAGGAAATCCGAGCGCAGCACGCTAGAGCTCCACGGCCAGTCGCGCCGCGAGGATGTCCGTGAAGGGGATGGCGACCGAGGCCGTACCTTTCCGTTCGCGCAACTGTAACTCGATCGCATTGTCGGAGACGGCGGTGAGGCGGCCCTCGGCGATCCGCTCGCTGTCGCCGGTCCGGTAGCGCACGTTGGCGCGCTTGCCAACGAACCGCCGATATTCGTCGAGCGTCCGCAGCGGCCGCTCCGCTCCTGGCGATGAGACTTCGAGGTCATAGGTGGTCGGCACCGGGTCCG
>JALZAV010000130.1 GCA_030948145.1 Candidatus Dormiibacterota bacterium | reverse complement strand
CTCCGGACGATCCATCCGGTTCCCTCGGTCGCGGTCTGCGCCAGGGCGTGATCGAGCTGCTCGAGCATTGAACCGAGCAGCCGTTCGCGGCTGACCGGCCGGCCGAGACTGACGGCAACCGAGGTCGTACCCGCCGGTAACCCGGCCTTGACGCTGTTGACGTTCATCCCGACGCCGACCACGACGTCGGTGCTGCCGCCGCGCTCGAGCAGGATCCCGGCCAGCTTCCGCTCGTCGACGAGCAGGTCGTTGGGCCACTTGAGATCGGCTTGAAGGCCGGTCGCGATCCGGAGGCCCTCGGCGATCGCTACGCCGGCGAGCAGGGGAAGCAAGCTCAACAGTGGACCGGGCGGCCGCAGGACTGTGGAAAAGAGGAGATCACTTCCGGCGCCGGCCACCCACGCTCGGCCGAGGCGGCCACGCCCGGCCTCCTGCCAATCCGTCACGACCGTCCATCCCTCGGCGGCCCCGGCCGCCGCCGCCTGCCGGGCCAGATCCTGGGTCGAGGCGGCCGTGGGCTGGTAGTGGACCGACCAGTGGATGTGGCCTTGGCGAGAGAGGCCGACGAGATCGGGATCGAATTGGCGGCAGTCGTCCTGGCCGGGCATGGAGTTCTTGACCAATTGGATTATTGACCGTACAGTAATCGTTCGGGAAGCCATGGCGCGCACAGTCGGAACCGGACGCATGATCCAGGAAACGTCGGTCCAGATTTCCGCGCTCCGAGAGCGCTGGCATCTGGAGCGGGAGCAGCGCTACGCGCGCCGTAACCGGATCCGGTATATCGATCGACTGCTGGATGAGCTCGAGATGCTGAACATCGCCGAGGAGACCCAGATGCCTGCTGACCTCGCTGTCCGGGTGCAACGGCTTGCGGCCGAGATGGAGCATTCACTCGGCAACCGCGCTCCCGAGGACCTCACCATCGCCGAGTCGATGGATGCGCTCTACGACCTCCAGGACGGGCTGATGCTGACGCTCGACGGCGTCGACGAGGAGGACGAACCTTAGGCTAGGGCTTGCGGCCCTTTTGCGCGTCCGCCCTGTCATGCCCATCGCCGCTCTTGCCCGGCGCCTTCTTCCCCTTGTCGTTCGCGGAAGCCTTGCTGTTGGCTCCGGCCGCGGGCCTGGATGCCTCGGGCGTCAAGGGTGCCGATGGACCCGACGCGACCGATGTGAACAGGTTCGCGGATGCCGGCCCGACCTCCGCGATCCGCCCGATCATCGCGGTCTGCCGCAGTCTATTGGCGCTAACGATCGCGTTCTCGGCGGCATCGTCGGATGCCAGGTCGCGCCTGGCCAATGCGTCCTGGGTTTGATAGTCGCGCAGCAGGTTCTTGATGATGGTATCGATGGATCCGCGCCCTTCGACGTGGAGGGCGGCGTTGTTGAGCCAGCCGAACACGGAGCCGATCGGCGCCTTGACATGGACCCCTGTGACAAAGGCATAGGTGCTGGAGAGGAAGGGATCGATCACCGCGACAGGATGCGGTCCAGGGTTGTCGCGCTGCTCCTGGAGCAGCGTGTAGGCATTCAGCAGGTCCTCGTTTGCCTGGGCAAGTTCCTGCAGCCCGCGCTTATGCGGATTGCGCTCCCCGGTGCGTGACAGCCCATCCCACCACGACTGGATGACGTAGAAGGCGCTGTCGACCCGGGTGCCCTGGGGTTGGTTCCAGAGCGCATCAACCGACGCGGTGGCAGCGACGCTGCTCGAGTCCGCGATCACAGTTTGCGAGGTGAGAAGGAGCGCCATCCCCACGCATAGGGCGGCGCCGGATCGCCGCGGCACGCGCCAGGTTATGGCCACCATACCGGTCTCCGACGTGATTCTCCACCAGATCGGACGCCGGGAGGCGACTGCTATGTCGCAAGCCGCTAACGGTAGTGCGCGCCGTAAGGAACGCTAGCGGACGAGATTCTCGACCACGAGCGCGATACCCTGTCCGACCCCGATGCACATCGTCGCCACGCCATACCGGGCCCGGCGGCGCGCCAGCTCATGTACCAGGGTGGCCGTGATACGGACGCCACTTGCCCCCAGCGGATGTCCGAGCGCGATCGCGCCCCCATTGGGGTTGACCCGTTCCGGCTCCAGATCTAGGTCCCGAATGCAGGCGAGCGCCTGGGAGGCGAAAGCCTCGTTCAGCTCAACGAGGTCGAGATCGGTGACGCGCAGGGCGGCCCGGGCGAGCGCTTTCCTGACAGCCGGGACCGGCCCGAGTCCCATGAGTGACGGGTCCACGCCGGCGCTGGCGGCGGACAGGATGCGCGCCAGCGGACGGAGGCCGAGCCTGGCCGCCCGCGTTTCCGACATCAACACGGCGCAGGCGGCCCCGTCATTGAGTGGCGACGAGTTGCCGGCCGTCACCGACCCGCCCGCCTCGAATGCGGGCTTGAGGCTGGCGAGCTTCTCCAACGTGGTATCCGGGCGGGGGCCCTCGTCGGTTTCGAGGCGGGACCCGTCGCTGCGTGGAACTCCAACGATCTCGTCCTTGAAGTGGCAGGCGCGCTGCGCGGCCACCGCCCGCTCGTGGCTCCGCAGCGCGAATTGGTCCTGCGCCTCACGGGTGATCCCGTACTGCCTGGCCACCTTTTCAGCCGTTTGACCGAGACTGATCGGTGGATAGGCCGCCGCCAGTCGGGGGTTGACCATGCGCCAGCCGATGGTGCTGTCGTGGAGCGTTTGTGGCCCGCGGGCAAACTCATGCTGCGATTTTTCGAGCACGTAGGGGGCGCGCGTCATACTCTCGACGCCGCCGGCGAGAAAGACGTCGCCGTTGCCCGTCTCCAGTTCACGGGTTGCCGACACGATCGCCTGCAACCCCGACCCACAAAGGCGGTTCATGGTCGCCGCCGGAACTTCGACCGGCAGGCCGGCGAGGAGAACGGCCATTCGCGCCACGTTCCGGTTATCCTCGCCGGCCTGGTTCGCATCGCCGAAGTACACGTCTTCAATGCTGGCCGGGTCCAGCCTGGTCCGGGCGACTGCTTCTTTGACGACCAGGGCGGCCAGGTCGTCGGAGCGAACGTCGCGGAGGGCGCCGCCGTATCGCCCGATCGGCGTGCGTATTGCATCGATGATGACCGCCCGCTCCATCGATTTCATCGTACGCCATAAAATCAGCCTGTTCGATGAGCGATCTGGCGCGTCAGTACGACGCCGTAAACCTGATGGCGGACCCGCTGCACGGGTATATCAAGATCACCAAGCGCGTCCACCCGGACAGTGCCGCAGAGCAGGACCTGCTCGACGATCCCTGGCTGCAGCGGACGCGGCGGATCCACCAGCTGCAATCAGCCTGGTGGGTGTTCCCGGGTGGTGAGCACTCCCGCTTCCAGCACGCGCTCGGCGCGATGCACCTGAGCGGCGAATGGGCGCGTCAGCTCTACCCGAATTTGAAGCTGGTCGCCGGCGATGTGCCGTCGGCCTCCTGCGTCGAGGAGACGCTCCGCGTGGCCGGCCTGCTCCATGACATCGGGCACGGGCCCTTCGGCCATTTCTTCGATCAGAACTACCTCGACCGTTTTGGGATCGACCACGAGGTCATCGGCCGCGCCTTGATCGAGACCAGGCTGGGATCCATCATCGGCGCGCTGGACGCTGGACCGAGTGGTCCCTTCGAGGCCGGCGAGCGGATCGACCCGCGGTGGATTGCCGAGCTGATCGCCGAAGCCGAGCTTCCCGGGCCGGCCGCGCCCCGTTGGGTACGGCTGCTCAAGCCGGTCCTGAACGGCATGTACACGGCCGACAACCTCGACTACGTCCCTCGTGACGCGTACATGTGCGGCGTCAAGGTCGGGCCGGTCGACGTCCAGCGCTTGATCCACTACTCGTTCATCGACGAGCAGGGAATGCTCCTCCACCAGCACGGGGCCCAGGCTTTGCTGATGTTCTTGAATGCGCGCCTCTACCTGTACAACAACATCTACTATCACCGGACCGTGCGCCGGATCGATTTGCACATGCGGGAGATCTTCGCCGAGACGATCGACGAGATTCTGCCCGGCAACCCCCTCGACCACCTGGATGTCTACCGGGAGCTGACCGATTGGTCTCTGATCGAGACCGTCGACCACTGGCAGCACCAGCAAGGCCGGCGTCGCGAGCTGTCGCTCGAGTGGGCCCGGATCGTTCGGCGCGAGCTGAAGTGGCGCCTGATCTTCGAGGACTACTACGAATTCACGAACCCACCGGCCGCCTTCCTGGATCCGAAACCTGAGGACTATGTCGCCCGGATCAGGGAGGCCCTCCCGGCATCGCTGAAGCACGTCTCGATTGAAGTCGACCTGGCCTCGGTGGATCCGCGTGCCCAGAATCCGCTGGCGGATCCGTTTCCGGTCAATATCTACAACCCCGTGAGCCGGGCGGTGGAGCGGAGCGCCGTGGCCGACCTCTTCCGCCGCCTGCCTATCCGGACCACGCTCCTACGAGTCTTCACCGATGAGACCGCCCAGCTCCAGTCCCTGCGCCGGGCCGTCGAGCGCGCGCTCTACCGGCCTGACGCCAGCCTGGCCGAGGCGGTGCCCTGATGGCGATCCGTCCTGACGACGCGATCAAGCCGCTGACCGTCCTGGAGCTCAATGGGCGGATCCACGACCTGCTCGCGGCGCGCTTTCAGAGCGTCTTGGTCAAAGG
>JALZAV010000129.1 GCA_030948145.1 Candidatus Dormiibacterota bacterium | reverse complement strand
GGTCGCGGATCAGGTTATCGAAAGGGGAGAGGAGAGTCGTCCTCGGTAGCCAATCGCCGGCTTCGATGCGGTCGAGCCGCGTCAGGTCTTCGGCATGGACGTACCACGAGCCGTCGAGCGTGGCACCCTCCCGCTCGATCGCAACCGGGATGATCGTGCCCTGTCGCTCTAGGCGACGCAGGGCGAGGGGGAGACCGGGATAGCGGCCGCTGATGAAGTGATGGCTGATGTCGGCCGCTCCAGCGACACCGAGTGCGCGCAGCGATCGTTGCGCGGCAGCGTGGACCACGGCGGCCGATGACATGCGTTGCCGCGGTGTCCACGCCGGCAGGCAACGACTGGACAGATCCCACCAACGATGTCCGCTCTGCCGGCGAGCGACCATCACGTCGCCTCCCATCCAGAGGAACGCGAGCATCCGGTCGACATTCCGACCCGAGTTCCATCCGCCCGAGGCCCAGGCATAGGCGGACCGGTCCTCGAAGACCCGGGCGGGAAGCGGCCCCCGACGCCGAAGCTCCCGCAGGACATGGGCTCGGAGCGCCGCGTTCTCATGCACCCATCCCTGGACGCGACGTGACCAGGGCGTCTCGCCGCGCGCGTAGCGCCGCATCGTCTCGCGGTGGATCGGATAGTCCTCGGTCAGCACGATCGATGCCGCGTGCGCCCAGTACTCGAACAGCCGCCGGTCCTCCCACAGGAGCCGGTCCAGCTCGGCGGAATCGTACCCGCCGAGGCGGCTCCACAGCACCAGGCGGTGGCTGGGTGTCACGGCACTGACCGGATCGAGCTGGAGGCAGCCGAGCTGCCGGATGATGTCCAGCATGCTCCCGCTGGCCGGCGCTGGATTCGTCAGTCGCTGGGCAGCCACCGCCAGCCGGCGGGCTGTCTGAAGGGAAATCGTTCGCACGTCAAGAAAGAGCCTAGAATTTTCCCGGTGTCTGGCTTCTGGTTCTGGGTGATTGTCGCGATCGCCTTCGCCGTCGTCGAGGTCATGACGATCGCGTTCTTTGCCGTCTTCATCACCATCGGCGCACTCGCGGCCGCGCTGGCGGCCCTTCTGGGGTTTGGCCTCCTGGTCCAGGTGATCGTCCTGGGTGTGGTCAGCGCCCTGGGGATTGCCGCGGCGCGGCCCTTCCTGGTGCAGCGGGTGCACATCGGACGCGGTCCCCTTCGGTCGGGCGCCGACAGCATGATCGGGGTCCACGGCGTCCTGACCGACCCCATCCTCGGCTCCAGCCAGCCCGGCCACCTGAAAATCGCGGGTGAGCTGTGGCCCGCGATCACCGAGGACGCGACGTCGATCCCCGCCGAAACCGCGGTCGTCGTCACCGGCCTGCGTGGCAGCACCCTGATCGTTCAAGTCGCGTCGTCCACGCCAACCAAGACCGCCTGATCCAAGGGGGTAAGAATGAACGCTTCGGTGATCGTCGGCGCCGTTCTGCTGCTGCTGGTTCTCGTCCTCGTCGCCCGCACGGTCAATGTGATCCAGCAGGGCTATGTAGGGATCGTCAAGCGCCTCGGGGAATTCGATTCCGTGCGGCAGCCTGGCGTGACCTTCCTCGTGCCGTTGATCGATGCCATGGTGACCGTCGACATCCGCGAGACCCCGCGCACGGGTGACAAGCAAGAGGTCATCACTCGGGACAATGTCACCGTCAGCGTCAATGCGACCATCTTCAGCCAGGTAGTGGACCCGAAACTGGCGCTGTTCAGCGTCAGCAACTACTTTGTCGCGATCGACCAGCTGTCTCGGACCACCTTGCGCGCGATCTTCGGCGGGATGAGCCTGGACGATGCCCTGAGTCAGCGGGAACGAATCAACGCGCAGCTGCAGGCGCAGATGGAATCGGTCACCGATAAGTGGGGCATCCGGATCAACCGGATCGAGATCGTCGACATCACGCCGCCGCAAATGATCCTCAACGCCCTGGCCCTGCAGAAGCAGGCGGACCAGGAGAAGCGCGCCTTCATCCTGAAGTCCGAGGGGCAACAGCAATCGCAGATCAACATCGCGGACGGTCAGAAGCAGGCCCAGATCAAGACCGCCGAGGGCGACAAGCAGTCCGCCATCCTCCGGGCTGAGGGCCTGCGGCAAGCCACCATCCTCGAAGCCGAGGGTCGGGCGCAAGCGGTGGCGACCGTCTACAAGGCGATCAAGGACGCTGCCCCGGATCCGACGCTGGTGTCGATCCTGCAACTGGACACGCTCTCCAAATTTGCGGAGAGTGAGAACACGAAGATCGTCGTCCCGGTTGAGACCGCCGGCCTCCTCGGGGCCGCGCAGGCGCTTCGTGGCGTGCTCGACGCGGCGCCCGCGGGCGGGAAGTCATAGCCGGGGGGCCCACCGACGTCACGATCGAGCGCCTGAACCCGTCCGAGCACGCCTCGGTCCGCCCGTTCCTGCGGGAGCTGATGCTCGAGGAACAGCAGCACTATGCGCATCCACAGTTGAGCGCCGAGCAGATCGAGCATGACGTGGAGCGGCCACCCTCCGCCGAGTTCAGCGGGGAGAACGTCATCCTTGTCGCTCGCATCGCAGGCCGGCTTGCCGGCCTCTGCTGGTGTGTGCTGTTCGATCCCGGGACGGGGCTCGAGGGCGAGGTGGCCGAGGTCTACGTCGAACCGGACCAGCGCGGCAAGGGTCTCGGTGGCCGCTTACTGCGCCAGGCGGTCGAACTGTTTCGCGAGCGGAACGTCACCTTCGCCTGCGTTTGGACGCGCGAGAGCAACCCGCAGGCGGTCCGCCTCTACGAAGAGGCCGGCTTCCGTCGCACCGAGCAGCTCGTACTGACCTGGCTCCCGCTGCCGGGTCGATAAATACCGGGGATAGAATGAGGTCCCTTCATGGCCACCGATCCACAGTTCGCTCCATCACCGCCACCAACTGAGCCGCCGGGGCCGGTTGTCCCCGCCAGCGCGCGGCCGGTGATGGGTCGGCAGCTGGGCATCCTCGGCATCGTCCTGATCAGTGCCCTGGTCGGCGCGATCGCTGGATCACTCGCCACCGTCGTGATGGCAGGCCGGCTCGTCAAGACGACCGGGAACAGCGTGCTGGCTCCGCTTGCGCCGGTGACGAACAATCTTACCGAGGAGTCGGCCGTCATCAACGTCGCGAATCAGGCCGGGAAAGCCGTGGTGGAGATCAAGACGACGATCTCGTCGCCGGACATCTTCGTGCAGCAGGAGCGGAAGGGGATCGGCTCCGGCTTCATCGTTCGGGCGGACGGCTACATCGTGACGAACAATCACGTCGTCGAGAACGCCAAGCAACTGCAGGTCATCCTTCGAGACCAGGCGAAAAGGTACGACGCGCGGGTGATCGGGACCAGTCCACTGGACGACGTGGCGGTCATCAAGATCGACGCGCAGGATCTCCCGACGCTCACCTTCGGCGATTCCCATACGATCAGGGTCGGCCAGCTCGCGATCGCGATCGGAAGCCCGCTCGGGCAGTCGAACAGCGTCACGAAGGGCGTCATCAGCGCGCTGCATCGCTCGCTCAAGGTCCCCGACCCCGCACATCCTGGAGGCACGGAGGACATCCTGAACGCGATCCAGACGGATGCGTCGATCAACCCCGGCAACAGCGGCGGGCCGCTGCTCAACTCCGCCGGCCAGGTTGTCGGCGTGAATTTCGCGATCGAGCAGGCGCAGTCGGGCCCTGGGTTGGGGTTCGCGCTCGACGGTGACGCGGCGCGCGACATCGCGAATCAGCTGATCCAGACCGGGCACGTCAATCAACCCTTTTTGGGCGTAAGTTACGAACAGCTCGATGAGACCGCGGCAACCGCGAACCACCTGGTGGTCGGGGCGCTGATCACCGACGTCCAGGCCGGTTCGCCCGCCAGCCACGGTGGCCTGCGGGTCCGTGACGTCGTCGTCAAGCTCAACGACCAGGCGATCGATGACGATCACCCGCTCAAGGATGTCCTCCGTCAATACGCTCCCGACACCAGGGTCTCCTTGACCGTGTACCGCGACGGCAAGAACCAGGGATTGCAGGTCACGCTGGGAAAGCACCCCTGACCGCGAGCCCGCCGCCGCCGACTCCATCCGCGGTCATCGATCGCGCCGTCCGTCGAGCCGTTGCCCGCGTCCCGGGCTGGCCCGATCCGCCGCCGCCGCTCCCCCCCGTAATCGTCGAGCGCGCCCAGAACCCGGCGCATGGAGATTATTCGGTGACGCTGCCGCTCAAGCTGGCCAAGACGCTCCACCGCTCGCCGATGGCGATCGCGGACGACCTGGCGTCCGCCACCGAGCTTCCCCCATCGTTCGCCCGGGTCGAGGTCGCGCCGCCCGGCTTCATTAATCTGCGGCTCGAGACCGCCTGGTTGCAGTCGCAGGTCGACGCCATCGTCGCAGCCGGCGGTGCGTGGGGACGCGGGAATCTGGGCGACGGGCTCCGCGTCCAGGTGGAGTTCGTGAGCGCAAACCCGACCGGGCCGCTGCTCTTCAGCCACGGGCGGGGGGCGGTCGTTGGGGACGTCGCCGCCAGAATCCTGGAAGCCTCCGGCTTCGCCGTCCAGCGCGAGTACTACATCAATGACAAGGGAAAGCAGATACGGCTCTTCGGGGAGTCGGTGCGGGCAAGGATGCTCGGCGAGTCTGCGCCGGAAGGTGGCTACAGCGGCGAGTATCTGTCGGAAATCGT
>JALZAV010000128.1 GCA_030948145.1 Candidatus Dormiibacterota bacterium | reverse complement strand
TCCTTGCCATCGGCCTGTTGATTGCTGGCCTTTTTCCCAGCACCCGCTCGGCGCAAGGCGTTGGGTTCATCGCGTTCTTTCCACTCTGGCTTCTTTCCGGCGCCGGCCCGCCCATTGCGGTTCTCCCCGACACCATGCGACATCTGGCGGACTTCTTGCCCCTCGCGTACGCGGTGCGGGCGCTACAGGACCCCTGGTTCGGCTACGGGATAACCGTCAAGAACCTAGTGATTCTTGTCGGGATTGGTATCGTGGCCGGCGTCGGATCAGTGGCCCTCTACCGGCGACGCTGAAGCCAATCATGCCAATCGCCGTCAGACCTGACACGACCCTCGGGGTTGCCGCCGAGGCGCCGGAGAAGCAACTCCAAAGCAAGGCTTCGTCCAAGGGTGTCAATCATCCCGCCTTCACCCCGATGAAGTCCGACCCCGAGCCCGCTGACGGCAACCGTGACGGCGACGTCCCGATTGAGCCTGCGCCGACCCTGACAACCCTTTGTCTCCAAGCGCCTGCAGGAAAATGGCTTCCGGCTGTTCACTGGACGATCGGCCGCTGCAAAACGGCTGCGCGCAGTCGCCGGACCAACTCGATCTGCAGCAGCATGCGGGCTCGGGGATACCGGTCGCGGCGGCGTCGATGCCGGGGCGGACGCCGCCGGCGTGGGGCGGCGATCCCCGCATCCCGCAGGATCCGGTAGACACTGGAGACCGACGACTCGAGGCCCGATTCCCATGGGCCAGCGCCACCGCCCCTTCCGCTTGATATCGCCGCCGCAGGCGCCGCACCTGGCGGACGGAGATCCCCAGCAGGCTGGCCGCCCGCGAATTCACGAGCGTCAGACACTATCGCGACTGGCCGTTGCCGACAACGTGGATCCAGGTGAGGCCGGTGTTGAGGCGCAGCACCTGGCCATTGACGTCCGCGAAGTACATCGGGAGGCCGGGAGCCATGTGCCAGGTCGTCCCCGTCAGAAGACCGTCCGAGTAAACCTCGGCGGGACCGCTGCCGGCAAGGTCATAGATGATCGAGTGGGCGCCGCCATGGATGTCCTCGACCCAGCCGGCATCCCGGAACGGCGCGTGCACGATGATCACGGTCTTCACGTTCAGGGGCGCCCGCGTCCCCGCCTCCAGAAATGGCGCGCCATGGTCGTAGCGCACGTACAGCTGCCGGTTGCCGTCGTACTGGTAGCGGACGGCATGCAGGCCGACGGTCGGGGAATCGGCCGGTTGGCCCATGGGGACATCCGCGTGGGCTGGATCAACGAGCAAAGGCTCAACCGCTCCGCCGCTCCGCTCCCCGCGGAACCGCTCAGCCCGGTCGCCGGAAGTGTAGAGATTGTGCGGGGCGACTTTCGACCCGGAGCGGAAGAAGTGTCCACCACGATCGTAGTCGTTGATCACAACCGGGACGCCCTGCTGCCAGAGTTGACCCAGCGTTCCGTCCGAGGCGCCGCTGCACATGGTCACACCGTGGAAGGCGAACGTTAGCGGGATGTTGATCATGCGGCAACTCCTGACGGGGCCGATCAGCGGCGGAACACGGTTGAAGTAAATCGCGGTCATCCGGGTGATCGAGTACTCACTGATGTACTCATAGACGAGGTCCGCACCCTGCAGCCCGGCCTGCGGCCGGGCGGGCCCGCTGTTCTCGACGACGACCTCGACCGGCGGACCGGCCGTGAACCCTGGCGTGATGCCGCTCGTCCAATTGGATGGCTCCACCACGCCGACCGTAAGCCTGAGGTGCGCCGGCTCGGTGAGGACATCACCCTCGACGCTGACGGCCGCGTCGACCGCAAGCTCCACCGATTGGCCGGGAGCAAATGACGCCGCCGGCAGGCTGACGCTCTTCCCGTCTGCCGACCACGAGAGCGCCTCCGGCGCCACCGGCTGGCCGGCAGCCAGCAGGCGGAGGGCCGGCGCGCGCATCGGTCTGGGGAAACGCAGGCTGACCATTGATCGCGAGGTGACGGTGGCCACGCCGGCCACCTCCGCCCCGTCGACGCTGAAGCCGGCGACGGCGAGCGGCGGCTGGCTTCGGAAGGTTCCGCGCCAGCCGCTCAGCTCGACGTGATTGGTCGCGTCATGGATAGGCGCCAGCGAGATCGCGTACCGCGTGTCCGGCGCCCAGCCCGCGATCGGTGCGACGACCACCCGTCGCGGTTGCCGGCTCACCTGGATGGGCGCCGCCGGCGCCACGCTGAGATGAAACAGAGCCGGATCGACCGGGAGGTCGAGCACGATGACGAGCGAGGCCGATGCCGGCACTCGTGCCGAATTCGCGACCTCCAGGCGCGGGTGGACGGTCGCCGGAACGACGGGGTTGGGCGGCAGGGCGCAGCCCGCGGTCAGCAGACTTAAGGCGACAGCGCCCGATACCGGTTTCCTGATGTCTCCAGTGTTTGGCACTTGCCGGTTAGGTTCGAGATCCAACCGGCCCAGGTCCCCAGGTCCACTTGGACGTCGTTGAAGGACAGAATCGCTAGGCGCCGCCCCTTTGGGGTGAGCAGCCCCCCGACTATCCGACCCTGGGGCCCGAGGCCGAGTTCCAGGGGGCGGGCTCCAAGTGCGATCCAGGCGGGCTCAGGAAGGAGAGGGATATGCTGCTCGCATGGCCGGTGATAAGCGGGCGGAGCTTGCTGCCGAAGGCGCGGTCGACATCGACCGACTGTTGCCCGGCGAGCATCCGGACACGCAGTACCCTGACGATGCCAAGCACTGGCTCACCGTTTATACGGAGTTAGTGCAGGGCAAGATGGCCATGCTGGCGGCGATCCACCAGGCGCTCGCCTCCATGCAGGAGCCCGTGGCTCGCCAGGAAATTGAATCAACCGACCTGATCGTGATGAAGCGGGAACTGAAGCGCTTTGAGAGCCGCATCGAATTCTGGGCGAAAAGGAATGCCGAGTTCGAGGCGGCTGGTCCGAGCTAATCGGGCATTCACCTCGCGAGTCAGGCGTTTTGCAGCTCTAACTCGATGAAGACTTCCGCGTCCTTCAGATCATCGGGCACGCTTCGAAAAGGCCTCGACGCCCGAAAGCCTAACGATTGATAGAGAGCCTGTGCGCCTTCCCATGAACGTGGCCGTCTCCAGACGGGCTTGACAAGGGTGGAATTCCGGGTTAAGTTAACGCTATTAACTTATGTCTACGGTGATCACCGGCACCCGGCTCGCGGCGCCCGTCCTGCCCTCGGTCGCTGAACGTCGAGCCCGCAACCGACGAGAAATGGTCGATGGCATCCTCAACGCGGCTCGGGCGCAGATTCGGGAGGATGGTGTCGCCGCCCTTAACCTGCACGAGGTTGCGCGGCGTGTCGGGGTCAGCACGCCGGCTCTCTACAGGTATTTTGCGAGCAAGACGGCGGTGTACGACGCCTTATTTCGGCTCGGCACCCGCCTCTACTGCGACGAGCTCAAGGCGCTCAGGCCCAAGGAGGCCGCCTCCGCCCAGGCTGGAATCCGCGCCGCCATCGAGCACCAGCTCGACTTCGCGCTTCGCAATCCGGAGCTTTTCCAGCTTGTGCTGCAGCGCCCAGTCCCGGGATTCGTCCCATCGGAACAAGCACTGGTCGAGGCTGCCGAGCTCGAGCAGATCGGCCGATCGATCCTCGCGCACTGGATTGAACGCGGGCTGATTGTTCCCCACGGCGGCGTCGCGCGCGCCTTCAACTTGCTGGCATCGGTGATGTCGGGTCTGACGAGCGCCCACCTCGCCAACGAGCCGCATTTACCGGTCGGCCAGGGCAGGTTCGCGAGCCTCGCCCTGGATGCGGCACGTCTGTTCGAAGCTTCGTGGGCACCGACGCAGGACAAACGGCGGCGGTCGTCACGGCAGACGGCGGCCGGTTAGAAAGGAGGCTGGGAGAGATGAGTGGTAGGGCTGCAATCGACGTCAGGGGTGCCGAATCCACGGGTGGCGATGCGCGCGCATCCTTCGAAGAAGATCGCCGGCGTGCCGAGATCCGCGCGAGCCTGGAGCACGCGCGCGGGGCCTTCCTTGAACTGCTCAGCTCGCTGACCGAGGCGGACCTGAGCCACACGACCGGGGGCTCTGGCTGGACCGTTGGCGAGGCGCTGACCCACGTGGTCGCCTCGATAGAGCGGGTGCCCATGCTCATTGGGGCGCTCCGGCGCGGTGAGGACTACATGAACTTCCCGCTTCCAGTCTTCGAGCGAGTCAAGCGGCTGTACACCTGGTGGCGCGCGCGGGGCGTCAGCCTGGAAGCTCACAGGCGGCGTTTCGAGGCCGCCTTCCCGCCTGTGCTTGCGTTGCTCGACACGATTCGACCAAGCGATTGGGCTCGAGCCGGGCGCGCGTACGGTGAAGGCCGCTGGACGGTCGAGTCCGCCCTCCGGCACCAGGCCGAGCACATCGAGGAGCACATCAAGCAGATCCGGCGCCCGGGGGGTGCCGACAATGATCTGTACGATCAGCTGGCCGACAGCTGGTGGGACGAGGGCGGAGTTCTTAACATCCTCAAGGCGTCCATCAACCCGTGGCGCGTCCCCTACTTCCAGCGCATCCTGACGCGATTGCACCTCGAGCCTGAAGGGAAACGGGCCCTGGATGTGGGCTGCGGCGGTGGCTTGCTGGCGGAAGAGTTTGCGACGCTCGGGTTTGCGGTTACCGGTGTCGATCCATCTGAAAAGTCGCTCGCGGTTGCCCGCGTGCACGCGGCCCAGCAGGGTTTGGAGATCGACTACCAGCTGGGATACGGCGACAAGTT
>JALZAV010000127.1 GCA_030948145.1 Candidatus Dormiibacterota bacterium | reverse complement strand
CCTTGAGGGCTAATTCGCTACGGAAGTAGGATCGTTATCGAATGCGCCGCCGGGGCGTTCGCCGGGTTGTAGTCGTAGGCCTGGACGACCAGCGTATGGCTGCTGCCCGAGGTGCCGGTGACAACGAACGTGTAGGGTGCTGCCGAGACACGCACCGGGGTCTTGCTCCCATCGAGGAAGAAGTCAACCTCTTTGATCGCCTCGTCGTCCGAGGCCTGCGCCGTCACCAGCACGGTGCCGTCGAGCTGCGGCGCCTGGGTAACCGAAAGTGTCGGCGGCGTCGTCTCCGTCAGCAGCTGGCAGGGTTGGGTCGGCGGCTGCGGGTTGTTCTTCTCCTTCATGTCGTCCGGGTATCCGGCCGGGTAGAAGAGGAAGGTCTTGAGGGCGGTGAGGTTCAGTGGAACGTCCGGTGTCGCGAGCAAGCCATCGGTGGTGCAGACTCTGACCTGGCGATACCAGTCGTCGTCGCGCGTCGGGGCCGTCCCGGCGATGAACAGGTCGGTGACGGTCTGCCCGGCGCAGTTGGGGGTAGCCTTCAGGCCGCTCGCCTTGCAAACGGTGACACTCTTGATCCCGTCCGGCACCGTGAAGTTCTGGACCGGCCGTGCCGCCTCGTAGCTATTGAAAATGTCGCGGAAGATCAAACCGGCGCCCTGCACGCCCCAGACAACGTTCAGGTTGGAGTTCACATTGGAGGCGCAGCCGCCGGCGCAGGTGTGCCCCATCCAGGCGCCGACCACCACATCCTGGTTGTAGCCGACCAGCCAGGAATCGTGCCAGTTCTCGGTCGTCCCGGTCTTGGCGGCAAAGGGCCGCTTGATGTTCAGGGCCGAGCCAACCGGCCTGAGAATGTCGCTCATCATGTAGGCGACCTGCGGGGAAAGCACGCGGACCCCCGGGTTCGGCTTCCACTCCTGGAGGACCTTGCCGCTGCTGTCCTGGACCCTGAGGATGACGGTCGGCTCGTGGTAGATGCCGCCCGACGCGAACACCCCGTAGGCGTTGAAGTGCTGCAGGGGCAAGACCTCGGTCGATCCGATCGCCTGCGCGAGTCCCCGCTCCGGGGTCAGGTTCGCGCCCGTCACGCCCATCATTCGGGCGGTCTGGAAGACGCGGTCGTAGCCCAGCTGTTTCATCAGCAGGAGCGCCGGAATGTTACGCGACTCCTCGAGCGCGCGCCGGATCGTGATCAAGCCCTCGCTGCGATGGTCCCAGTCGACGAAAGCATGCCCGTCGATCTTCCCCTGGGTGTCGTTGATCAGGTTGGAGGGGGCAATTCCGTTGGAGAGGGCAGTAGCGTAGACGTAGACCTTGAAGGACGAGCCGGGCTGGCGGCCCTGGCCGTCCGTGATGACGTTGTACTGGCCGCCGATGCCCTGGTCGTAGTAGTTCGCGCTGCCGACCATGGCCAGCACCTGGCCGGTGTTGGGGTCGATCGCCTCCGCGGCGCCGTTGTTCACGTTCCGCGCCTTGAGGTCGGCGCGGTTCACTTCCGCGTTGACGGCCTTTTCCGCCACCTGCTGAAGCGGCAGATCAAGCGTGGTCCATACCGAGAGGCCGCCAGATTGGACGACGGCATCGCCGTACGTCCGCCCCAACTGGGTCAGCACGTAGTCGACAAACCACGGAGCCTTGACATCCCGCTGGATGCTGCCGTTCTTGTAAACGAGCGGCTCCTTGAGGGCGGCCGCATACTCCTTGTCCGAGATGTAGTGATCGCGGAGGAGCGCTTTGAGTACGAGCGCCTGCCGGGATTTGGCATTGGCGCTGGTCTCCGGGTTGAGGGGATCGTACTGGCTTGGCGAATTCGGAAGCGCCGCGAGCATCGCCGCCTCGGCGATGTCGAGGTTCTTCGCCGACTTCGCGAAATAGGTCTGGGAGGCGGCTTCGACGCCATAGGCCTCGTGGCCGTAGAAGATCTGATTGAGGTAGAGCGTCAGGATGTCGTTCTTCGAGTACCGGCGCTCGATTTCGAGGGCGAGTGCCGCCTCCCGGATCTTGCGCTCGAGTGAAACATCGCTGCCGACGAACATCCGCTTTACGAGCTGCTGCGTGATCGTGCTGGCACCCTGGACAACATGTTGGCGGGTCAGGTCCGCGAGAGCGGCGCCGATCGTGCGGTTGAAGTCGATGCCGTGATGGGTGTAGAACTGGCGGTCCTCGAGAGCGATCGTGGCCTGCACGAGGTGGGTCGAGATCGCCGCCAGCGGGACGACGGTCCGAACCACGCCCTCGGTGTGTTTGACATAGAGGAGGGTGCCGTTCCGGTCGTAGATCCTGGTTGCCTGGGCGAGCTCCTTGGGGTTGAGCGAGCTCGGATCGGGCAGGTCGCGGGTGTAGGTCTGGTATTTGTCATAAGCTTCGGCGCCGCCGCTGAGGCCGAGCGTCGCAAAGAGGGTGAGCCCGATCACGAGCATTTTGGGACCATGGCCGCGACGGCGCCGGGCTCGCCGTACGATCCCAAGCACCCGGATCGCGGCGCGCCGCGCCAGCCGTTGCCTCTCTGTCAGCACCGCGGTTATAACGGCAGCGCTCGTAAAACAGCACAGTGCTCGAATACAGCCGCGTATATACTCGGCGTCTGGAACGCGTGACGAAACAGTGAAGGAACAACAAACCCAAACGATGGGCGAGTGGGAGGCGCTGACCAGTGGCGCCGTCGAGATCGTCGATCGCACCCATCTGAAGGCTCGCATCGACCGAGGCGATCGCCTTCGCGTCAAGCTCGGCCTCGATCCGACCAGGCCGGACATTCACCTCGGGCATACGGTGCCGCTCCGGGAGCTCCGGCGCTTCCAGGATCGTGGCCACACCGCCGTGCTGATCATCGGCGACACGACCGCCCGCATTGGCGATCCATCAGGACAGAGCGTGACGAGGCCGCAGCTGACCCGCGCCGAGGTCGACGAGGCGGCAAAGACCTACCTGAAGCAGGCCTGGAAAATCCTGGACGAAGGCCGCACCGAGGTTCGCCATCAGACCGAGTGGTTCGACAAGATGACGCTCGACGATATCGTCGGGTTGATGAGCAAGTACACCGTGGCGCGAATGCTGGCCCGGGACGATTTCGCGAAGCGAACCAGGGAAGGGAGACCCGTAAGTCTGCATGAGCTTCTCTATCCGCTGTTGCAGGGCTATGACTCCGTCGCGGTCCGCTCCGACGTCGAGCTTGGTGGGACCGACCAGACGTTCAACCTGCTGGTCGGCCGCGACCTGCAGGAGGCCTTCGGACAGCGGCCGCAGGACATCCTGACGATGCCCCTGCTCGAGGGCACCGATGGGGTCCAGAAGATGAGTAAGAGCCTGGACAACTACATTGGGATCGACGAATCGCCTGATGTGATCTACCGCAAAGCCCTCGCGGTCCCGGACGAGCTGATCCTGCGCTACTTCACGCTGGTCACGGATGCGTCCGTCGACGAGCTGGCCGCTGAGGCGGCGGCGCTGCGGACGGGGGAGAATCCCCGCGACGTGAAGCGCCGCCTGGCGGAGCGACTGGTGCGGCAGTTCCATCCCGACGCTCGCCCCGACCAGTACAGGGGCGCGGACGGGGCGTTCAAGACGGCCGGACCGGCCGAGGTCGTCATCGACGCCGTGGAGCGACCGCTGGGTCAGCTCTTTCTCGATGCCGGTCTGGTCGCGAGCAAAGGCGAGGCGCGCCGGCTCGCTGCCCAGCGCGGGCTCTCTATCAACGACCAGCCGGTGACGTCAGCAGACGATCGGGTCGTACCCGCCGACGGGTGGGTGCTGCGACGCGGGGCCCACCGGATGGTGCGCCTGAGGGTGCGCTAAACTTCGTCCACGAACTGATGTCTGGACATTCAAAGTGGTCGTCGATCAAGCACAAGAAGGGCCTGACGGACGCGCGCAAGGGTCAGCAGTTCACCAAGATGGCCCGGGAGATCTCGATCGCAGCGCGTGAAGGTGGGGGGAACCCGGACGGGAACTACCGTCTCCGCCTGGCGATCGAAAAAGCGCGCGATGTCAACATGCCCCAGGACAATGTGCAGCGCGCCATCAAGCGCGGCCTGGGCGAGCTCGGCGGCGGCCAGATGGAGGAGCTCCGCTTCGAGGGATACGGTCCGCACGGCGTAGCCATCATGGTTGACACGGTGACCGACAATCGAAACCGCACCAGCGGTGAGGTCCGGAACCTCTTCAGCCGCGCGGGCGGCAACCTGGGCGCCACCGGGAGCGTCAGCTGGATGTTCACGCGCCAGGGCCAGATCGTCATCGATGCGGACGGCCGGGATCCTGACGAGGTCGGCCTCGAGGCGATCGACCTTGGGGCTACCGACGCCCGCATCGACGCGAAAACGGTCGAGGTGATCACCGATCCAGCCAGGTTGCAGCCGGTCCAGGAAGGCCTGAAGAAAAAGGGATTCAAGATCGAATCCGCCGAGATTTCGATGAGCGCGTCGCAGGTCGTCACCGTCGATGAGAACAAGGCGCCGGGCGTCTTGAAGCTGATCGACCAGCTCGAGGAGCATGATGACGTGCAGTCGGTGTACTCGAACATCGAGATCCCGGCCGACGTCATGGAACGCATCAGCGAACGCGTCTGACCGTGGGGCAATCCAACGATGGCTTTCTCGTGCTTGGCATCGACCCGGGCCTGGCCGACACCGGCTTTGGCGCGGTTCGACGCCAGGACGGCCGACTGACCCTCGTCACCTGCGGCACGCTGAAGACGCCCGCCAACCTGGCCGAGCCGCAACGGCTGCGGCTGCTTGCGGAGCAGATGC
>JALZAV010000126.1 GCA_030948145.1 Candidatus Dormiibacterota bacterium | reverse complement strand
CTGGAAGTACGCGACGCCGGCTGCGAGCGCGAGGCCCGCGAGGACCGCTGCGCCCAGCAGAACCCGCCAACGAACACTGCGCATAGGAGAAGCCTACGCAGCCAATGTGACGTTCGAATGAAGCCGGACTCGACGATGCCCGCCGCGCCATAATCGGGTGATGGACGAATTCACCGTCGTATTCGACGATCGGGCGCGGCATTGGCTCATGGAGCATTCCAGCCGTGATGCCCTCGTGATCGCCTACAGCGACACGCGCTGTTGAGGCGGAGGTCACATTCGTGACCTGCGGCTCCGTCGGAGCCGGCGAGGCGATGAGGGGTCCCCGCTGGTCGATATCGGGGAGGTGACCGGCCGGCGCATCCTTCTTGACCCGCGAATCATGGGTCGGATACCTCACCGGATCCCCGTCACGGTTGGAGGCCTCGGACCGTTCCAGGGCCTGCACCTGGATTTTTCCGGCGATGAGTGGGCGCGGCTGCTCTACGACTGACCGTAGGCGATGCGTGGATGTCCCTACGAACCCGACTTCTCGATCTTGGCGCCGGTCGGTGAGAGGACATCCCATCCGGCGCCGAACGCCGTGCTGCCTTCACCGTTCGTGTCGCCGGGCTTGGTGTCGCTGACGAAGTAATAAAGCGGGTGACCGCTGTAAGTGACTTGCGTGGTGCCGTCGCTCCGCGTGGTCGTGCCCAGCAGCGACAACGACGCGCCGCCGGCGGCTTTCGGCGCGCCGTTCGTCGTCAGCGGCGGCCAGGCCTGTGCGCACGCGCCCGAGCAGGTCGACTGCGTACCAGTGTCGGCCTCGAAGAGATAAAGAGTTTTTCCGTTCGCGCCGACCAGGATCTGGCCGAGGCCACTGCTACCGACCGATAGGGTTGCTGGCCCGGACTGTGAGCTGGGAGCGGCACCACCGCCGTAGCTGGCGGCCGTGGTCCCGCAGGCCGCGAGGGCGAAAGGCAACAAAAGGGTCATGAGCACTCGTTTCATCTGATCGACCTCCTGTAATTGGTGTCACCTACGGTTGCAGGCGCGGCGTGGCCACAAACCACTTTCCGCCGAAGCCAAAGACGCCCTGTCCGTTCGTCTGATCGGGCCGTGTGTCGCCGGCAAACGTGTACAGAGCCCAGTGGTTGTAGGTGACTTGCTCGCTGCCGGCTCGAGCGACGACGCCGAGCTGGCCCGGAAGCGCGGCGCCAGCCGTCGGCGCCATGCTGGTGGCGAATAGGGGCGGCCACACGTTCGTGCACTGCCCGACGCAGACGATCCTGCCGCCGCGCTCGGGTACGAAGTAGTAAAGCGTTCGACCCTGTGGGTTCACCAGAATCGCCCCCAGCCCCATGTTGTTGGCGACGAACACGCTGGGCGCGACGCGCGGCGGCGCAGTCGCCGGCGCTGGCGTTGGCGTGGGAATGGGCGCTGGCGTCGGTGACGGTGTAGGAGTGGGGCTTGCGGTGGGAGACACCGTGGCCGTGGGGCTGGCCGATGGAATTGAGCTGGCCGTACTGGGCGTTCCGCAGGCGGCAAGCAATACGGGTGCGATCAGGACGAGTAGGACTTTCCTGGTCATGTGTTGTTTACCTCGAACTTGAGAAGGGTGCGGAAGGGGCGGGGGATTGCCCCCTCCGCGGAAGGTAAGTCGCCAGACTGGCATTGCATGCTTACAGGAATCTTGCTCGCGAGCGAGATATTCCAGACCACAGAGACCTATACTTGGCCGGGTTACTCAGATGGAACGTGATTGGATCGACCAGGTCGTGGAGCGCTTGTCAGAGCTGCAGCCCGGGTTGCCCGTCGACGTCTACCACGTCACGGGCCGGGTCTCGCGACTCGCGGCACGGATCGCTCAGCGTGAGGACGAGGTCTTCGGTCGCTACGGGCTGACCCGCGGAGATGTCGGCGTGCTCAGCGCTCTCCGCACGTCGCCTCCTCCGCATACCCTGTCACCCACCCAGTTATTTCGTGGATTGATGATGTCCTCCGCCGGCATGACCAAGCGGTTGGATCGCCTGGAGCAACAAGGCCTGGTCAAGCGAAACCCGGATAAGGACGATCGCCGAGGTGTGACGATTCACCTGACGGATCGTGGCCGCCGGCTACTGGCGCGGGCCGTCGCCGAAAACACAAAGAGCGAAGCGACGCTGCTTGCCGGCCTCAGCGGGAAGGAACGGCGCGTGCTTGCCGACTTACTGCGAGCGGTGCTGAGCAAAGCCGAACCCGCAGCCGGCGGCTAGCCAGCCGGTGGCTCAATGGATGACCCGAAACCCCGTCGCGGTCGGCCCCCCCGGCACCTCCCTGTGATGAAAGGAGACGATTTGGTCGGAATTGTGTCGATCCGTGACCTCTTGCGTGCCACCTTGCGCGAGTGATGCCAGGTTCGATCTCCGCAGCCCGCACCGGGGCTCCAAGAGGTACATACTGGGGTTAGAAACCGACGGCCCAGGGGCCTCCTGGTAAACCAGGGCCCTACATGGGATGGATGTTCCTGAACCGTCGGTTTTCCCTACAGCCAGCCTTGCGAGCCGCGGAATGCGCTCCGGCAGGCTCGGCGAGGCCCATCCCGCGATCTGGCGGAAAGTCAGCCCGTCACGTGATCCGAACTGATCGTCATGTTCGGACGTCTGTGGAGGTGCTCCTGATGTACGCACGATTCACCGAAGGGACGATCGACCCGAAGAAACGGCAGCAGGCAGAGACGATCGCCGCGTCGATCTTCACCGCTGCGAAAAAGCAGAAGGGCTTCAAAGGCCTGAGCTTCTGCCTTGACCCCAGGGGGGAGGCCGTCTTCCTGAGCTTGTGGGAGTCGAAGGAGGCCCTGCTGGCGAACGAGTCCAGCGGCTACTACCAGGAGCAGGTGGCCAAGCTCAAAGACGTCCTTACCAAGCCGACCACCCGCCACGTGGGCGAGCTAAAGGCGCAGGAGGAGACGCACAAGACTCCTAAGGCGGCTCGCCTGACCATCTCGGAAATCCGCAAAGACGCCGAGGCGAAGAGCACCCAGTTGGCTCAAGACGTGGCCCGCGCCGCCCGCAACGAGCCCGGATTCGTTGCCTGGTACGGTGCCCTGACCGAGGACAATCACATGGTCGCCATCAGCTTCTGGGACTCTGATGAGGCGATGAAGACTAGCGCCAACCGCTACCTGAAGGACGCGCTGGGCAAACTGAAGGAAATCTCAACGGGCGAGGCGAAGCCGAGGCCGTTCGAGGTCGTGGAGCACGAAATCCCGGCGGTCGCCGCCGTTCGTTAGTCGTTCGTCAGCGAAGCGAGGCCGACCTTGGGGTCGGCCTCTCCGCCCGCTCCTCGGGCTCACCCCTGGCCCACAGCTGGCGTAAGGCCTCGATGTGGTCGGGCGTATAGATCTGCTCCGGCGGGACGAAGTGGTGGATGCCGGCAAACCGCATGACGTGGACATCCGGCAGAAGGCCCCCCAGGATCGCCGCCTGGAATTCCACCATCTCGCTGGTCAGATCGCCGTACCCGTAAAAGACCGGCATGTGGCATCGCCGAAGCTGGTTTCGGTCGAAGCGATACTTACCGAAGGCTCGCAACATGGCGGCAAGACCGAGGGGACGTTTTCCCATCCATGGTGGCGGCGGCCCGGCCGGCGGCGGGAGCTCAACCCCCTCACGAACCTGCAGGCTGGTGAAGGCACGCATGAATTCCGGGCCTTCGGCGCCGGCCAGCGCCTGGCGCAGCTTCCGATCGAGCGCCGCCTCTTCAGGGCCGAGAGGCCCGGGTACCCGGGCCGGCTCGAACACGGCCAGGCTGCGCAATCGTTCGGGATACGTGCCTGCGAAGGCGAGAGAGACGAAGCCGCCACCTGAATAGCCAACCAGATGGAAGTGTCGAAGTTGGAGCGCGTCCGCAAACCCGGCCAGGGCGATTACTTCCTGCTCTACCGAGTAACCGGGCGGTGGCTCATCTCCCGCATACACTTCCAGGTCCTTGAAATGGAAATCAATCTCACCGCCGAGTGCCGACTGCAGCGGCGCATAACGGACGGCCGCCGGCATCACGCCGCCGGGGAGGGCGATTACCTGGCTTTTCATCTCGTGACCTCCTTTACGCGACTCCACGTTGACCTAGACGCCGCCTGTCACTCAGCCGCAGAGCAGCGCGGACACCCTCCGTCCACAGCCGCGATCGAAGCCTACACCGGCGTAAGGCCGCCTACGTAATCCCGCCCCGGAGCACGCACTCGAAGAGTCCGTAGACGTGCCCCGCCCTCCCGAGACCTGGCCGATCGGGATCTGGCTCCTCGATATTCATCACGCCATCGCTCACGATCAGCACGTGAGCTCCGTCCGACTCCTTGAGGTTCCGCTCCCAGACCCGCGAGGAAGCCCGATCGTTGGCGATGACGTATCCGGCTCGCTGGCCCATTACCGTCAGTAAGGGGCCCTCGGGGCTGTTGATCACGGTGACGCCCAGGGGTCGCGCTCGCTTCAGCCGATCGACCACGCCCGTGAAGGCGCGGTTCGAAGGCGTGATCGTCACCACCGGGACGCTCCTGATTCCGGCGGGGAATGCGACGTCACCGCGAACGACCACATCAGCTTCCTGCCTCAAGCTGGTTAGGGTCTCCGGAGGCATCAGTCCAATCTGTAGCTCAGAGCCTTCAGCGAGAAGATCCTGCGTAATCTTGATGCCCATCAGTTCGCCTCGCCTCGGAGGCGACTCTATCTCGGGAGCTTTTCGAACGTGATAGCGGCCGCGGCGTCCCGTCGGCAGGTCGAGGTTGCCCCAGCTGTCCGCGCGCCCGCCTTCCTCGAAATGCTTGACCACACCCGCGAGCGCGAGCGCCATCG
>JALZAV010000049.1 GCA_030948145.1 Candidatus Dormiibacterota bacterium | reverse complement strand
TCCAAACGGGGTGAGCTTCGCTCTAGCATGCATAGAGAGCCTCCTGTCGGTCTGGTTGTTTTCACACCCCAAACCGAACAGCGGGGCTCTCTACTTGTCAATAACCTTCGTGGGAACTACACCTAGGGCGGGTCTTCCGTATCCGGGCGAAGTTCCCGCGACAAGCCAGCGAATCCCACCGCACCTGCCCCGATAAGCAACACTCCGCCAAGGACGAAAAGGGCGCGGATCCCGATGCTTGCCGCCAGGACGGCACCAAGGGCGATTGAGGCAAGGCGCCCGGTTTGCCACACGACATCGAGCAGCGCGAACGCTCGGGCCCGGATGTTGTCGGGAATTTCCCGCTGCACCAGGGTCTGGAACGCGACCATGCCAGACGACGTGTTCACACCGTAAAGACCGAGCAGGACCCCGCCTCCAACGCTGCTGTGGATCAGTCCGAGGCCGATGTCGCCCACTCCGCGAATTACGTAGGCGCCACTTACCGCTTGGTACGCGGGCACACGAGCCAGGAGAGGCAGAAGGAGCGGCCCGATGAGCGCCCCGGCCGCAATCGCGCTCAACCAGAGGCCGTATCCGGTCCCGTTGAGCCCGTATGCGTCGCGGGCGAGCACCACCAGAAGGGCCGAAGTGGCTCCGACCGCCAGGGTCGCAAGCCCCTGCATAGCGAGGAGTGGCGGCAAGATCGCGAACCGCGGGATTGCTGCGAGCAGCTCAGGTAATTGCCGCCACGCTGAACCGGGCTTCTCGTGAACCCGGGGCAGGTACGGCAACCCGACGAGGAGGATGGCCGACGCCACGAAGCTGACGCCGTTGAGGGCGAAGACGAGCTGCGCGACGCCGGCTGTCACGAGCAGACCGGCAATCGGCGCGGCGACCAGCTGAAGTAGGACACCGGCTGTCCATTGCAGGCCGTTGGCCGCAACCAGCGCCTCGTCGGAGACCAGTCGAGGAACGAGAGCATTTGAGAGGGGCGAGAAGGATGCAGTGCCCAACCCGAGCAACAAACTGACGGCCACCGCGGTTTGAAACGTGGGAAAGATTGCTAATAGGACGGCTGCGGCCGCCCGAAAGAGATCGATTGAGACCAGAAGCCGTCGAGCTGGTAGGCGGTCAACGATCGTCTGCGCCAGGATCCCGCCGAGGATCAGCCCGATGCCTTCCGCAAGCACCGTGATTCCTACGGCGGCTGGCGAATGGGTGAGGCCAAGCACGAACAACGGAAGAGCCGTGAAGTTCAAGGTGTCGCCGGTTCGGCTGATCACGGCCGCCAGCCATAACCGCCGGTATGCCTTGCTTGATAGGGCCAGACGGTACCCTCCGAGGGCAGCGAGCAGGGGGTGTCGGCGCGGTGACCTTAGCATTCCCCCCTATCATGGTTCGCCTCTCGCCAACCACGCCCTCGGTCCTGAGGTTCCAAATCGCTGAAAAGGAGGAGCTTGCTAGTCATGTCTTACTAAGGCCCCGGCTTCGGGTTTCCGGTCGTTTAGGAATCGAACACAGCTTATTCATCCGAGTTATGTCGAGCAACGTGAAGCCGGTGAAATGTGTCTTCAAATTGAGAGCGATGCGAACTCAGGCGTGGTTCCGTTTTTGGCAAGCATGAACTGCTTGGTTGCTGCAAGAACTACTCGATTTCGCCGCAGGGCTCCGTCTAATCGAGCGCCGGGTCGATCGAGTTTGACGGCAACGGTGACGGCAACCCCGCTGAACTCTGGCGAACCAGAATGAACTCTAATGAACGATGGGTACTAAATCACAATACGCAATGACCTTCAGCGAACGCTGGTGAACTTCAGACAGAGGCCTGCAAAACCTCCACCGCGGGTTCGAATCCCGCACTCGCCTCCATTATTCTGGTTGCGATTTGGCCGGTTGATCAGCTGCGCCTGGCAATAACGAGAAGGGTGGCCTCGGCCCGCGGTCCGAGGTGCTTAAGGACTTAGAGCGCCGACACCCTCGCACCTGTCTCACCGGATAGCCTCGGCGTATAGTCGAGGAAGGCTTCCGGTGCCTAAGGAGGGGCGGGTGCCCAACCGACTAATTCGGTATCTCTCCCTGGCCAGCTACATCGCGAAAGACCCCCCGGTCGACGAGATGTGGCGAGCAATCTTGTCCGACGATTTTCCCGCCTTGCGCCGAGGTCGGAGGATTTTTGGCCTGCTGCCCTCGCATGACCGCTGCAAGAACTGCAATGCCCCTTTCAGAGGCATTGGGGCGCCAGTGATGCGCCTGATTGGCCGCGGGCCCTACGGGAAGAATCCACGCTTCTGCGGCTGGTGACTCAAGTTCTGCAGCACGCACCCGGGCGGTGCGGAGGTCGAAATATCGGTCCTTTTCGTCGACGTGCGCGGTTCGACGCAGCTCGCCGAGCAGATGACTGGTCGGGAGTTTAGCCAGCTGATGAACCGCTTCTACGCGAGTGCCACCGACGTGCTGATCAAGCGGGACGCGCTGATCGACAAACTCGTTGGGGACGAAGTCATTGGATTGTTCTTGCCCCTTTTCTCGGGCCGGGCTCATGCTCTCGTCGCTGTGGAAGCAGCCAAGGATCTACTCCGCGTAACGGACCACCTTGCAGCGGGCGCCGGCTCCTGGCTGTCTATCGGCATTGGGGTTAACACCGGTCGGGCCTATGTCGGCACAGTGCGGGGTGCGGAAGGCACCTTTAGCGACATCACCGCGCTGGGTGACTGCGTCAATGTGACCTCCCGGCTTGCGGCAACCGCGGGACCCGGTGAGGCACTAATCAGCGAAACAACGTACCGGGCTTCGGGACTGAGCCCGGGAGGTCATGAGCGACGTGAGCTGAAGCTCAAGGGAAAGGCCGACCCGGTAACAGTCCGCGTGTTGAAAGGGCCCGCCCCGGACAGTTCCCAGAACTAACGAACCGGCTCGGGAGAACTCAGCGGTTACATCGTCGGCGCGGCGCTTGCTCCGCCTGCGACCAGGACATGAAAGACCGTACGGTTCTCGTCCCTATGGGGATCGGTCAGGGAGGCGGCGGTGATCTTCTGATGGTTCCAGAACAGCACCAGGCCCATCGAGGCCACCATGCCGTTGAATACGGCGTCCGGGGTCGCCATCGGCAGATGGCTGCTGATGGCAAGGATGCCCTGCTTGCCATTCGAATAGCTCACCCGCAGGAGCGCCAGGCCGGTTCTCGTGTTTTTGATCTCACCGATTTTGTCGACCAGGGTTGGTGAAAAGGTCCCGGATCCGGGGTTCCACGAAATCAGGCCACTCAGCTTATAAGTCCCGGAGCCTGCTGGATTCCCCTGCGCATCGCTCAGTTGCCAATCGCCGCCGCCCGCGACCGCTTCCGGCGTTCCGGGTGGCGGACGGAACGTCCCGGAACCGGTCAGTGTCAGGCTCGAACCATCCTCAGCCAAGGCCACGGCACTTCCACCGGCTCCAAACGTTATCGGCTTGATGGCATGGAGCTTGACAAAGTCCCAGCGCACCTGTGGGCCGGACTGGCTTGCGGTGGCGGGTCCCGCGGTGGCACACGCCGCGGACCCGAAGATGGCTGTCAGTGCCGCGGCTCGACCGGCCGTCTTGAGGAGTGCCCTTCGATCGATGACACCACTGTCATCCACGGCGGTTCCATCATACGACGCACTGTCTCTGAGGCGGCGCATGTGGTCCTCCTTCAATCGGACGGCTGGGGCAGCCAACCTGCGTCTTACGCTCTTACTCTGCTGCCAGCGTCTACGGACTTGCGGCTGCAGTCAGCCTACGAGTGGGCTGCCTAACTCACAATGACGTTTGCCACCTGTATCCGGTGACCTTTAGCACACGTAAGTTGCGGCGATCATGCGGCCGTGTAGATCCCGGTGCTTTGAGGCGGACGGCCCCTTTTGAAGGCCTCGCCCGGCTAGCTCCCACTTGCCACGATCCCTAGGGCACGACCACAGCGGCAAGTAGGCCGCTGTCGGTCGTTCGGGTACAGTGGGCCGTAAGCGTGTGATGCGCCACCAGGAGGGGACGTGAGGCATGGCAGATATCCTCGATCTCGTCGATGTGCAGGAACTCCGCAATGAGGTTCAGAAGAAGTACCGCGACGTAGCGGAGAAACCTGGCGGCGACTACCATTTCCATACCGGCCGCCAGCACGCAATCCGGCTCGGCTACGACGAGTCCAGACTCGCGCAGCTGCCCGATGCGGCTTGCGAAGCATTCGCCGGCATGGCGAATCCGTTTCATTGGGAGACACCAAGCTCCGGCGAGCGCGTGGTAGACCTCGGTTCTGGCGGCGGAATGGACTCGTTCTTCGCCGCCTTATGTGTCGGGAAAGAGGGTCAGGTTATCGGCGTCGACATGACGCCCCAGATGGTCGAACGCAGTCGTCACCTGGCGAAGCAGCTCGGATTTGACAACGTCGAATTCCGCGAGGGGTACATCGAAAAGGCGCCGGTCGAAGATGGCTGGGCCGACGTTGTGATCAGCAACGGCGTGATCAACCTCTGCCCGGACAAGGTCGGCGTATGTCGTGAGGTGGCCCGCATCCTGCGACCGGGCGGTCGGATGATGATTGCGGACATGTGTATCGAGAAGCCGATTCCGGAGAGTGCGCTTCATGACATCGATCTCTGGACCGGTTGAATAGCGGGAGCCCTGCCGTGCGCAGGATGGGAGACGGTGATTCGGGGCGCCGGCCTTATTGACGTGGAGCTTGGTCCTCGCGTTGATTCCTTCGCGGGCGCGAGTGGAGAAGGTAAGGCTCGGCAATTCGGAACCTACGGCTATCCGATCCGAGCGCGCAAGCCGGCATAGCGTAGTCCCCCCACTTTCTTAATATCGCCTCGGCAAGCGACTGGGAAGGTCGGCGTGCTGACTGCAACGCTGACGGCAACGCCAGCGATTCTGGCGACAAGCAATTAACTACAACGAACGCCACACGTTGAATTCAATACGCAACGAACTTCAGCGAACCCTGGTGAACTGCAGATTGCGATCTGCAAAACCTCTACCGCGGGTTCGAATCCCGCACTCGCCTCCAGTTTTCGAATACGATTTGGCGCCTGGCTCGCCATTAGCATCGCGGTTGACGGCAACGGTGACGGCAACGCCGGTGAACTCTGCTGAACTCTGAGGCGAAATGGCGATAGGGCCATGTCTGCCAGCAGGCGGTGTCGGACGAGGCTCTCAAACGAGCAGTTCCAATGGCTAAAGGGGGGAGACGACCGTTCGCCAAGACCCACTAGGGAGGGCGAGAGGTGGTCCGAGGCGGCGCATCGCTGGCTAGCGAGGACATGTTGTCGCTTCTCGATCGCCTCCCGGATCAGGCCGTAAGTGTCCATCCGGAGCAGTCTGTCACACGGCGCGCGTGACATTCACGGGTCAAATTACCGCGTGGGGTGAACTCGACGAGCGTTGGGTAGAACAAGAAGTAGCCCCAACACGGGTGAGGGCATGGGCCGTCAGGTCCCACACATGAGGTTCGCCGCAGAGGCTGGGCCGAGAGTTCTTAGAAGGATTCAGAAGGAAGCTACCTATGGCTATCGTCACCACCGACCCCAAGGTTCTCGCGCAGAAGTACAACCAGGCGTTCAACGCCCACGATGAGAAGACGCTCCTTTCGCTGATCGCGCCGAACGCCATCTTCGTTGCCCCCGGCGACGTCCGCCTGGAAGGCAAGGATGCGGTCGCCGGCTACACGAACGGCTGGCTGAAGGCATTCCCGGACGCGAAGATCATCGTGACGCACGAGCTCGTGAGCGGCCCGTGGATCGTTCAGGAGTTCACCTTCGAAGGCACGCACCGCGCGCCGCTGACCGGCCCGATGGGCACCATTAACGCCACGAACCGCAAGGTCTCAGGCCGCTCGGTGTCGATCACCCGCTACGAGAATGAGCTGGGCGTCGAGACCCGCCTGTACTTCGACGTAGTCCAGTTGCTCAGCCAGCTTGGTGTGATGCCGGTTCCCGCCAAGAACTGACAACGACCCGACCCGATATCCTATCGTGACTGGAGAGCGGCGCCTGACGTGGGTGCCGCTCTTTTTCCTGTGGATCCGCGCCAATTGAAAAGGCCGGGGAACCACGGCGAGCTTGACGGCAACGGTGACGGCAACGGTGACGGCAACGGTGACGGCAACGGTGACGAACTCTGGCGATCCGCAACGACCCACAATGAACGCTGCACGCTGAAATTCAATACGCAATGACCTTCGGCGAACTCTGGTGAACTGCACTTTGCGATCTGCAAAACCTCCACCGCGGGTTCCTGATCGATTTCTGGGCGCCCTGGTGTGCGCCGTGCCGAATCGTCTCGCCGGTCGTCGAGCGGATTGCCACCAGCATGGCTGGTCGGATCAAGCTGGCGAAGGTCAACACCGACACGGCCCAAAATCTCGCGAGTCGATTCGGCATCCGTGGCATTCCGACGCTCGTCCTGCTGGACCACGGGAACGAACTCGCGCGGGTGACGGGCGCGCTGGGCGAGCCTGCGCTTCGTAAGTGGGTCGAGGAAAATATCGCCACCCGGTCAGCTAGCCGCAATTAGTGCCACCGCAACTACGGCCAACACCGCTCCTGCGGACTGCAGGACGGTCATCCGCTCTCCGGTGAAGATACGAGCGCAAAGAACGGTAAAAGCCGGATAGAAGGAGGTAAGCAGGGCTGTGAGCGACAACAGACCGTGAAAGGTCGCAAACAGATAGAGCACTACGCCGACGCCGTCAAATGAGCCGCCGACGCTGATCAGCCGCCAGCTTGGGCGGCGAGGGACAACTGAAACCCCGCTGACCAGGGCATAGCCAAGGGCCATGAGCGCAGAGCCCAGGCGGCTGGTCAAGAATGCGGAGATCCCCGCTGCGCTTCCCAGGTGAACGAAGACGAAGAAGAGCCCGAAACACGCGCCGGCCACGATGGCCAGGCCAAGAGCGGCCCGAACCCCCTCGGCCGCTTCACGATCGCCCCAATTGATCAAAGCGATCGCGACCAGCCCGAGGCCGATGCCTGCGAACTGACCGAGATGCAACCGCTCGCCACCTACGAGGCCGACGAGCGTCGGCAACCCTGCGGCCACGACCGCGGTGATCGGCGCGACGACGCCGATCAAGTTCAGCATCATAGCGCGGTAGAAAAGGATGAGCCCGAAGCCGCCGATCGCGCCGCCCATGAAGGCGAAGGTGGCCGACTTCAGGTCCCAGTGCAGTGGCAGAAGCCACAGGGCAACCGGGAGCGCCACCAGGCCGCAAATCTCGATGCCGATCGCGACGCTGGGCGGGGGTGTGCGCCGAGCAGCCACTCCTCCCGAGAAGTCGGCGATCCCGAGTGTTGCCGCCGATCCCAGCGCCGCCGCCGGTGAGAGGAGGGGGTTCACGAGGGACCAGGCGTGGAAGGCATAAGGTGAGCAAGAAGACGGTCGAGCGGGGGAGGGAACCGGCCGAGGTCCATCGCGTCGACAAGAGCCCGCGCATACTGCGCCTTGCGGCCGGAGTGGGTGCCCATGAATCGTCGGAGCTGCCGCTCGATTGGTCGGCCCTGCTGTGCCGGCTGACGCTGGAAGGTTCGGAAGGGTCGGAGATCCCCCTGAGCCTCGATAACCGTTTCGACGGTAGCGGCGCCCAGGGATCGAATCAGCTCATCCTCGAGGTCTTCGACGCAAACGTAGAAGCCCAAGCGCTCGAGTTCGGTGCGTGTCAGGTTGACGCCGAACCCGGCGCGCTCCAGGGCGCTCCGGAAGTAGCTCTCCTCAGCCGCATCGCAGAGTCCGGCCAGCCGGGTGTCATATCCCTGCGGTCCAAACAATTGGAGGAACCTGCCGATGGCCTGGGCGCCGCGGATTGGCAAGGTGGAGATGCCTTCGACCTCGAGATTTCGATCCTGGCGTCGAGCCAGCGTCTCGAGCGCGACCTGGTCGCTGACGCCCTCAACGATCACGACCGTCCGTCCCCGTAGCGCCTCAGCCTTCTCTCGCGACATGAAGCGCGACAGATGGCGAGCGGGGTCGCTAGAAGCCAACGCGGACGAGGGGCTCGGCCAACTCCTGCTCCTCGGAAGGGGAATGTGAGAGGAATGAACCGCTCAGAAAGTCCAGCGCCGTCGGTCCTGCCTAGAACGGCTTCATGAGCATCAGCCAGAGCAGCAGGAGGAGCGCCGCAATGCCGCTGGCAGCAATGAGCTCGGGCCGGCGTGAGTCGAGCAGTGCCAGGATCTCAGCATCCGGCGCCCGGTCGATCGGTCCGGACTTGCCGCGACCACGGCCACGCAAACCGAGTGCTTCCCGCAGCCGCCGGTAGTACGGTGACGCCAGGCCGAACATCGCGAAGGTAACGAGGATCAGGATGACGATCGCGGCCGAGATCCATCCGTGGCCGAACCAGTGGCCAGAGAGCCCGGCGAGGATACCGAAGATCACGAGGATCCAGAAGAAGGGGTACATCAGGCTATTCGTAAGCTCCGCCAGCTGGATGAAGGCGGTAACCGTTTGGACGTTCCGCTCGCGGCGAACGCGAAAGGAAATAAAGGCCGCGCCCCCATGGGCAAACACGAAGCCCAGCACCGCCGCCACGTGGATGAACACCAACCACGGATAGACCTGCATCGACATCCCGAGTGTAGCGTGCGCCGTGAGACAGACGGCAAAGTTCCGCATGTTTGACCAACCCCCGGCGACCCGGGAGCCGCGACTACGTACACTTGCCCGAATGGAACCGTCGCCGTCCTGCGGGTACTGGTACCACTGCAGTAAGGCCTGACGTGCCAAATCAGCGGGGCGATCCCGGCGGGCCGATCGGCATCTTCGACTCCGGCGTCGGCGGCCTCTCCGTGCTCGCAGAGATCCGGGCGGAGACGCCGCACGAGGATCTCGTGTACGTCGCGGACTCAGCGCATGTGCCTTATGGGAGCAAGTCGGCGGACTACATCCGCCAGCGGTCGATGACGCTCACCAAATTCCTGCTCGATCAGGGCGCTAAAGCCATAGTGGTTGCCTGCAACACCGCCACCGCGGCGGCTGCGGCCCATCTCCGCAAGCACTTCGACGTCCCGGTGATCGCGATGGAGCCGGCCGTCAAACCCGCGGCTGCCGCGACGCGTCGCGGCGTTGTAGGCGTGCTGGCGACGGAGGGGACGATCAAAAGCGCGCAGCTGGCGGCGCTGCTCGAACGGTTCGGCAAGGGCGTCGAGGTGGTCACCCAACCCGGGATCGGGCTGGTGGAGCAGGTCGAAGAGGGGGACCTGGACGGACCAAAGACCCGCCGCCTGGTCGAGAAACATACGGCGCCGCTGCTGGCGGCATCGGCCGACACCATCGTCCTCGGGTGCACTCACTACGCGTTTATTCGACCGCTGATCGCGGACGTGGTCGGCCCCGAGGTGGTCCTGATCGAGACTGGTCCCGCGGTGGCACGCCAGGTACGTCGAGTACTGGAAACGAAGGGGCTCATCAATCCTGCTGATGGCAGGGGAGCCGAATCGTTTTGGACGAGCCACGAGGTGGAGCCGGCAGAGCGTGTCTTTTCTCTCCTGCTGGGGAGATCGGTCGGGGTTCGGCGACTTCCGGAGCGCTACCGGTAGCCGACCGTCGGCGGCTACTGGTCAACGAGGACAATCCCCAACGCGGTCAATAGCGATGCGGCTTCCGGCAGCGCGAACCGCGCTCCCTTGAGCGTGTTCGCCATTGGGTCGATCGTGTAGTTGCGGGCGGTCCGCAAATCAGCGCCGCTGAGATCAGTCTGGTTGAATCGCGCGCCCGACAAATCCGTTCCAGAGAATTCACATTTCGCCAGGTTCGCATCGGAAAAATCGACCTCGTGGGCGATGCAATCCTTGAAGGCGATCTTCTTCAGCACCAGGCCTGAAAAGACCGATTGGCTCAGTACACAGTCATCAAAGTTCACTGCCGGTCCCAGGCCAAGCTGGGGCCACCTGGCGACGGTCCAGTTGATCCCGAGGAGCTTCGATCCTTTGAACTGAACGGTGGCGAACCGGGTCCGAGGAAACCGTGCCAGGGAGAGGTTGCAGCCGACAAACGACGATGTCATCAGGCTGCATCCGCCAAACTCGGTCTCCTGAAAGGAGCAATTATGGAACTGGCACTCCTCGAAGTCGCCGTCAGAGATCGTGGTCCCATCCAGGCGAAGGTCGGCAAAGCTTTGCTTGTGGGCAGCGCGAGGTAATGCGCCTGCACGGTCGGAGCCCATGCGCCGAGTTTACTGGTGACCCGCCGGCCCGGCCTTGACCGTGGCCACGCCGCGTGATAAGAACTCAAAGGCGCATGGAAGGCAAGATGCTGGACCCGCTCGATGTCAATCCGCTTGCCGTCGACTCCGATACCATGCGCAGGCTTGCCACGCAGGTGGTTGACATGCTCGTGGCTCGGCTCGCGGATCCGGAAGTTGACCCGGTCCTGCGAACGGCGACGCGGGACGAGATGGAACAGCGGCTCGGCGAACCCCCCCCGGAGGAGGGCGTCCCCTTCGAGCAGATCCTTGCCCGTCTCGTCCGTGACGTCCTGCCCTTCACGGCACGATACGATCACCCCGGCTACCTCGCCTTCGTACCCGGATTCGGAACCTGGCCAGCGGCCCTGGCCGACTTCATCGCGAGCGCCTGCAACCTGTACGGAGGCTCGTGGAAGGAAAGCGCCGGTCCGAGCCAGCTCGAGCTGACCGTGCTCGACTGGTTCAAGCAGTGGATTGGCTATCCGCGGGAGGCGGCCGGCATCCTCACGAGCGGGGGCTCCGCCGCCAACATGACGGCGCTCGCCTGCGCCCGTGAGAGCCTGATCGGCGCGATGGCCGGTGATGTCGTCGTCTACCTGTCCGATCAGGCCCACGCCTCCCTCGCTCGCGCCGCACGAATCCTCGGATTCAGACCGGACCAGGTGAGGGTGCTACCTGTCGATGAACGCTTTCGCATGCGTCCCGACGCGCTGTCCGGCGCCATCGCGGCCGACAAAAAGGCAGGTCGCCGGCCGCTCTTCGTCGCAGCGGCGGCGGGCTCCACGAACACTGGCGCGGTCGATCCCTTCGCCGAACTCAGCGCAATCTGCCGTCGCGAGGGCGCGTGGTTTCACATCGACGGCGCCTACGGCGGCTTCGCGGCGCTCACCGAACGTGGGCGGCAGACTCTCCGGGGCATCGAGCTCGCCGACTCCGTCACCCTTGACCCGCACAAGTGGCTCTACCAGCCGTTTGAATGTGGATCGCTGCTCGTTAAGGACGGCCGGCAGCTGAGCAAGGCCTTCGAAATCGCCCCCGATTACCTCAAGGATCTCGAGATCGCGAGCCGCGAGGTGAACTTTGCCGACCTCGGCATGCAGCAGTCGCGAATGTGCCGGGCGATCAAGGTGTGGATGTCGCTCAAGTACTTTGGGGTCGAGAATTTCCGCCGCGCGATCGATCGCGCGATGGACCTGGCGCAGCGCGCCCAGGAGCGGATTGAAGCGAGTGATGAATTCGAATTGCTCTGTCCGGTGACGCTGAGCGTCGTGTGCTTCCGCCGCCGTGTCCCGGGGACCGACGACGAGGCGATCCATGAGCGGGTTAATCGGGCGCTACTCCAGGGAGTCGAGGAGGACGGCCAGTCCTGGCTCTCCTCCACCCGCCTGCAGGGACGCTACGCCCTGCGGATGTGCGTGGTCAGTCACACCACCGGGCCGATCCACATCGACCGCGTGCTTGACCGGCTGGCGGCTGCCCCGATTGACAGACTGAAACCCGCCGCACCAAACCGCGAAGAATATGACCGCCATCCGAGCATGCAACGCGGGCGTTCGGTGGAGCACCCGTCGGCGCCGGCAGTTCCGGTGGAACGCTCCGCGCTGAAGTCGCTCCCATTGTTCGCTTCGCTGAGTGATGAGCAGCTGGACCGGGTCGTCGCCTCGGCACGCGTGGTGTCCGTCTCCAGAGGCACGGCGATCGTTGAGCGCTGGGACTATGGCCGCGACTTTTTCATCTTGCTCGAGGGGAAGGCGGACGTGCGCCGGGATGAGGTCCGGCTGGCGACGATCGGGCCCGGTGACTTCTTCGGCGAGCTGGCCGCGCTGGACTGGGGTGCGAGCTTCGGCTACCCACGACTCGCGACCGTGAGGGCGGCGGAGCCGGTACGGCTGCTGATGATCCCGGGCGACCGGTTCAACGAACTCGTCGGGGCGTCGCCCGCGGTGGCGTCAGCAGTGCAGCAGGCGGTTCGGCAGCGGTTGCCCGGCCTCTAGGCCTCTTCCGGTGACGTCCACGCCCGACCGGCTGTCGGTATTCCGCGAGGTGGTGCGGAATCCCGACCTGAGACGGCTGGAGGTGGCCTTCAGCGGTTTCAATGCCGCGGAATGGTCAACGTGGATCGCCGTCCTCGTCTATGCCTACGGCGTCGGCGGATCCGGAACCGTCGGAATTCTTGCGCTCGCGATGGTGGTTCCCTCTGCCATCGTTGCGCCGATCGCGGCGCAGCTTGGCGACCGTATTCCACGGCAGCGCGTGATGGTGCTCGGGTACGCCTTGCAGGTCCTGACCATGGGTGTCACGGCGCTGGCCCTGCTGCTCGCGCTTCCCCCGATCGTCATCTATCTCTTTGCCACCCTGGCGGCGATGAGCGTCACTGTGACGCGCCCGGCACAGGGTGCCTTGCTCCCCGAGCTGGCCCGGACTCCAGGGGAGCTGGTTGCGGCCAACGCGATGTCGGGCACGATCGAAAATTTCAGCATCTGTGTCGGGCCGGCGCTCACCGGCGTGCTTCTGCGCACTGGCAGTCCTGGCCTGGTGTGGGCGGTAATGGCCGCCGTCATGCTCGGCAGCACGTTGCTGGTGGCACGAATCCGACATCGCCCGGCGGAGCAGTCGCCCGACGCCGCCCAGGAGGAGGCTGGGTTTTTCACCACATCACTGGCGGGTATCCGCGCGCTGGGCGGTCTAGAGGGTCCGCGATGGATCGTGTCGTTGATCTTCGCCCTCTCCGTGGAATTGGGCGCGCTGGATGTTCTCCTCATCGTCCTGAGTTTTCAAGTGCTGCGGATCGGCCCCTCGGGTCCTGGCTTCCTCAATGCCGCCATTGGCGCCGGTGGCATCGTCGGGCTCGCGGTCACCGCCAGGCTGGTCGGCCGGAGCCACCTGTCCCGCCCGTTCCTCATGGGCATTGCTGTCTGCGGCCTGGCGCTGAGCCTCGTCGGAGCTTTCCCGGCTTTCATCACCGCTGTGGCGTTTCTCGGCGTTGCCGGGGCCGGGCGGAACGTCATGGATGTCGCCGGCCGGACGCTCTTGCAGCGCACGGTGCCCGATCGGGTCCTCTCCCGGGTGTTCGGCGTGCTGGAAGGCCTGTACAACATCTCCCTTGGGATCGGCGCCATCCTGGCGCCTCTCGCCATCCTGGCCGTAGGCCTGCGCGGCACCTTTCTCCTCGCCGGGGTGGCGCTCGCGCTGCTGGCGGCGCTCGGCCTCCGACCGCTACGCGCGCTGGATCGGACCGCTGGCATCGCCGGGCCGGCATTGGACCGCGCGCGCGCTGTCACGCTCTTCAGGCCGCTCAACAATGTCGTCCTCGAACGCCTGGCAGCGTCGCTGCGTCCGCTGACTTTGCCGGCAGGCAGCGTCATCATTCGGGAGGGGGAGCCGGGCGAGCGATTCTACCTGGTTGCTGAGGGGGAGGTCGCGGTGCTCAAGAAGGAGGTGGAGGTCGCCCGGCTGCGGGCCGGCGACTATTTCGGCGAGATCGCGCTGCTCCGTAAGATCCCGACGACGGCATCCGTGATTGCCATGACGCCGGTCGAGTTGCTGACGCTCGAGCCTGACATCTTTATCGACGCGATCACCGGGAATCCGCGAGTGAGAAGGGTCATGAACCGGGTGGTAACGGAGCGCCTCCAGAGCTAAGCTGGGATGGCGATGGTCAAATCCAGAGCGCAAGATGTCGACGGCTATATTGCAGAGGCGCCCGCGGCGGTCCAGCCGATGCTCCGGCAGCTGAGGCAGCTCATCAAGAGCGCGGCGCCAAAAGCCGAAGAGCGTCTCAGTTACGGCATGCCCTTCTACAAATACAGGGGGCGTCTGATTTACTTTGCCGCCCACAAGACCCATGTCGGCGTCTACCCGGTCGGGCGCGCCAAGACGGTCTATGCGAAGGAGCTGAAGCCCTATCTGGCCGAGAAGGAGACGCTGCGATTCCCGATCGGCAAGCGACTGCCGGTCACGTTGATCAAGAAGGTCGTCACGGAGCGCGTTAAAGAGAACGAGAGGAGCGGCTGATCGAGCGGTAACTGCAGACGTCGGTTAAGGGCAGCCGCATCGGCTGCCCTTTTCTGGCTAATCGTCCCCGCGGGAGCGAAGCCACCCGCGGACCTCGCCGCCCGGATGCGCAGGCGTATGCGCGTTGACATACGCGGCGCCGCTGCGAATGAAAGCCAGCAGGGCCGGCGTCATCCGGAACGACCCGCTGAAGCCTTCGTCTGTGCACGCCGGCGTGCCAGGCGGCGCGCCTACGGCCGGGCTCCCGCACAGGAACTGGACCACCCCGGCATTCGAGCCGGGCCGCGCGGGCGCGTGAATGTGCGCCGCAATGACCCCGTGAATATCCTCGAACGTCACCCGGTACCGGGCGATCCCGTCCTTGCCCAGGCGAATCGTGATGCGCCCGGTTGCCTCGGTCGCGACCGGAGGCACCTCCCGGGCACCGCTCAAGCTGGTGAAGAATCTGGTCGGCTGGCGCTGGTGCGCGTCCTTTCCGCCGCCCTTATCGCCGGACTGGCCGGCGAACGCCGCTCCTGGAATCGACAGCGCTCCGACACATATGGCGATCGCAAGCAGTAACCGTTTCATCGGGTTCCTCCTCTCCTGTCTTGGTCGCTGACGAAGGCCACGGCTGCACGTGGCGTCTTCTTTAGGGTACCGTCACGGGTTACACCGCGAGCGGGACGCCCGCACGCTGGACAGCCAGGGGCCGCAGGCGACAGTTTGCGCTCCGGTAAGGCAAGATAGGGCCATGCCGTCCCATCTCCTCCGGCGGGTTGCCTGGGGCCTCGTCTGGCGCTGGTCGATCCTGTTCGCCAGCCTGATCGCGCCGGCGCCGTTCCCGGCGATCGCCGTGGTCAGTGTCCTGCTCGCCGCCGGGACGGTCACGTTCGTGTGGCGGCGTCAGGATTGGCTCGGATCCGCCTGGCGTGTGCTCCTTGCGGTCGCGGTCGTCAATCTTGGATTCTGGCTGGGAAGCCCATGGCTCGTCCCGGCGATCACGATCGCTCTGGTCCTGACGCTGGCGGATCTCTGGTGGTCGATCTCGGATACCCCTGCGTCACCGGTCGCCGACGTCGCGCCCGTGCCGGTCAGCGCTCTCCAACCGATGCCTGCTGCTGCCGTGGGCGAGCCAGTTGCCTACCTCAGGCACGACCCGGTCTACGAACCGATCGCCTATCGATGGCAGGAACCGGTATACGAGCCGGTGGCGCCGCGTCGCCGAGCCAGTCGGGGCAGCACGGCCGCGGGATTTCGTATGCTGGTGGCCGCCTGCCTGGCCGTCACCGTCTTGACGGTGGCGGCCTTCACCGCGGCGTCGCGGGCGTCCGCCGGTCTGTCCGGCGCGCTTGCCGCCTTCGGGCAGCGCATCGACCAGTTGACCGCGGCCGCCCCCGCTGGCCCGGCGGGCGCTCCGACCGCAACGGCACCGCCCGCCGCCCAACCGACGCCGTCGCCCACCCCCGACCCGATCACGGCGTTGATCCCGAACAACGGCGACGGTCAGCCGTCACTCGACCAGGGGCCGCGGATCGACATCTCGAAGCTCTGCGTCTCGCTTTCCGACCACCGCTATGAAATCCGCCTGCCGAACGGGCAGGTGATCATCGTCAAGACGAAGCATCACGAGGGCTGCCCGGACCTGTCGGTGATCCTCAAAGCCCTGCAGAACGCCGGCGGCGACTCGAACTAGGGTCGTGAGACCCTGGAGTTTTCAAAGCCCGGGCGGCTAGCGCACGGCCAGCTGGTCTTTGTACTGGAGCTCATACAGCCGGCTATAGACGCCCTTCAAGCCGAGCAGCTCGCTGTGCGTTCCGGTCTCCACGACACGACCCTTATGGAGGACGATGATCCGGTCGGCATATTCGATGGTCGAGAGGCGGTGGGCAATAATGATCGACGTCCGACCGGCCAGCAATTTGAGTAGCGAGGCCTGAATGATCCGCTCCGTCTCGGGATCCACGCTCGCGGTGGCCTCGTCGAGGACCAGCAGGATGTCGGGCTCGAACGCGAAGGCGCGGGCGAACGAGAGCAGTTGCTTCTGGCCGGTCGAGATGTCGCTGCCCCGCTCGTGGAGGAGGTAGTCGTACCCGCCAGGAAGCCGGTGGATGAACGACTCGGCGTACACCGCGGCCGCCGCCTGCTCGATCCGGTCTGCCGTCATGGGCTCACCCAGGCTGATGTTGCGGGCGATAGTGCCGGTAAATATGAATGGATCCTGGAAGACCACGCCGACCCGCCGGCGGAGCTCGCGCCGATCCATGCCCCGAATATCCTGG
>JALZAV010000125.1 GCA_030948145.1 Candidatus Dormiibacterota bacterium | reverse complement strand
TGAAGACATAGGAGAGCGATTGATGCTGCGCCGGGATAATGGCCAGGGCGCCCACGATCACAAGCACGCCCAGGATGTGCCACCAGACGCTGATGTCGTTGAGAAGCGCGACCAGTCGGACGCCGAAAGTGTTGAGTAGACCGTGAATCGCCAGCACGACGGCATAGACGCCAATAACGTTTATCGCATCCGTTCCATAGCCGAACTGCAGGCTCAGGAAGGCGGTGACGAAGAAGGCGAGGCCGAAATCGATGCCCGCGGTGACCGCGATCTGGCCCAGCACGTTAAACCAGCCGGTGAACCAGCTCCAGGCGGGCCCGTTGCTGCTGGCAAGCTTCGCGGACCAGTAGTACAAACCGCCGGCCGTCGGGTAGGCGGAGGCGATCTCGGCCATCGACAGCCCGACCAGCGTCACCATGACGCCGACCAGCGGCCAGCCGACGCTCATGACCACGGGCCCGCCGGTATTCATTCCATAGCCGTACAGGGTCAGGCAACCGCTGAGGATGGAGATGATCGTGAACGAGACGGCAAAATTCGAAAAGCCGCTCATCCGCCGGAGCAGCTCCTGGGCGTAGCCGAGCTCGTGCAGGCGCTCGGCGTCGGATTTTGGGCCGCCCTGGACGACTGTTGACATCGATTCCCTCCCTCAATTTGCGGAACCCGCCAAATTCCCCGTCGACGACTTCCCCCTATTTCAAGCTCGACCTCTACTAAAGTCAAGGAGCGGGTTGTCTTAACAACTCTTTGCAGCGGGACCGCAAGCCCGCGACGGTTGTGACGTTTCTACCTCGATGACACGAATCCGCGGCCTGCTTGCCGCTCTCCTACCGACACTCGCGATCGTGGCGGCGCTCCTCGCCCACCCCGCCTACGCCCTGGGCCAAAAACACCCGGTCCATCACCCCGCCCGCCACGCCCGTGCGGCCGCGGCGCCGGCCCCGGCGCATCTGACCACGGCCCAGGCGAAGGCGATCCTGATTCGGGCCGCCCGCCATCACCAGGTCAACCCGAACTTCGTCCTCGCGGTCGCTTACTGGGAAAGCGGCTGGAAGCAGGAAAGCCTCTCCAGGACCGGCGCTGTCGGCCTGATGCAGATCGAGCCCTACACCGCCGCCTCGGCCGGCCCAGCCCTGCTTCACCGATCGGTGAACCTGAACAACCCGGTTGACAACGCCGAGCTGGGCGCGGCGCTGCTCCGCTCCTACCTCGACCAGCTCCACGACCCGAAGCTGGTGCTGGCCGCCTATTACCAGGGCCTTAGCGCGGTGCGCCATTACGGCATCTACCCGAGCAGCCGAAGCTACGTCAACGGCATCTGGCGACTTCGAAACCGCTTCCAGGCCGGCGACATCCCCTAGATTCGTTCCGACCGGCCCCTTCCCTCCAGGGGCCCAAAGATGATATTGTGGGTATCAGGATTTAGGATATTTGCGATGGGCTCATGGCCCGTCGACAGGAGGTACAGCATATGTATCGGTACGGACCGCATCTGGGGATCGGCACGATTCTGGTGATCCTTTTCATCGTCTGGATCCTCTTCTTACGCCACTAGATCGCAGGTCAACGACGTCGCAGGTGGACGGGAAGCCCGTCCACCTTTCGTGTTGGAAGGGAACCGCGGATTCATTAGGAGACAGCCATGGATGCGATTGCGCTTCTGAAGAACGACCACCGCAAGGTGGAGAAGATTTTTTCCCAGATCGAGAAGGGCGCCGGGAATCGGGAGCAGCTCTTCACCGAGCTGATGAACGAGCTGACCGTGCACGCGGAAATCGAGGAAAAGCTGTTCTACCCGGCGGTCAAGAGCGCGAAGCAGACCCACGACATCGTGCTCGAGTCGTTCGAGGAGCACAAGCAGGTCAAGATGGTCCTTGCCGACCTGGCGAAGGCGGATAAGAAGACCGAGCACTGGCTCGCCGGCCTCAAGGTCCTGATGGAGGATGTTCAGCACCATGTCGGCGAAGAGGAAAACGAGCTCTTTCCCAAGGTCAAGGACAAGGTTCTTTCCGAGCAGGAGCTCAAGGATCTCGGCGCCCGCATGGAAGAGATGAAAACCCGCGAGCTGGCCGCCGTCAAAAAAGGCTAACGATCAGAATCGCTCGAAGGGTCCGGGCTTTCCGGACCCTTTTTTATTGCTGACCCCGCCGCGGTAGTATCGTAGGGTCACCCGGAACAAGGGGGAAGCTATGGCCGTCAAGACCGACGTAACCGATGTACTGCGGCGGGTACCACTCTTCAGTGGGCTCGACCGGAAAGAGCTGTCGATGCTGGCGAAGCTCGTCAAGGAGCAGCGCTATGCGGCCGGGACCGAGATCGTCAAGGCAGGCAGCACTGGCCACGGTCTATACCTGATCCGGGAAGGCGAGGTCTCGGTGAAGAAAGACGGACGAACGATTGCCACGATGGGCCCGGGCCAGTTCTTCGGGGAGGTTGCGATCCTGGACGGTGGCCCCAGGACCGCGGACGTGGTCGCCGACAAGGATACGGTTTGCATGACCCTGATTTCCTGGGAGGTCAAACCCCTGCTGATGGACAACGCCGGCATCACCTACAAGATGCTGCTGGAGGTCGCCAAGCGGCTGCGCACCGAGCAGCCGCGGCACGCCGACTGATCCGCGCTAGGCGCCGATCAGGAAGTCGTGCGCCATCCAACCCTGCTTTTCCAGGTGCCACCAGAGCTTGCCGTCGGCGTAGTTGGGGCCGCCGTCAACCCGCACCGCGGTTCCATCGTTGAGGCAGACGATCACGTTGCCCGCAAGGCCTGCGGCATCCCGGACATTGGCGCATTGCCCGGGAACATGCACGCTGGCCGGGCTGCCAAGCAGTGGACTGACCTGGCCCGGAACGGCGCACGTGGCGTTGAGAAAATGCCAGCCGCTCGCGTCCTGGAAGACGTAGCCGGCGCACTGGCGGCCACCGCTGTTGGCGGTCGTGAATTGGACCACCGCGGCGTTGAGGCCGTTTGACTGGCTGGCGAGCTTGAGGCATGCGCCGCTCGCCGGACAAGTACCGGCGTACTTGAGGCCCGTCTTTGCCTCGACGCCAGAGATCGCAGCCGCCAGCGCGCTTGCGGACGTGCTCGCGGGCGGTCCGGTCTTCGTCACCGTGGGCGGCTTGCTCGAGGTACGACCTGCCACCAGGTGCCGCCCAGAGGGCGACAGCACGAACGCCAATGGCGCGAGGATGAGGAGTGCGACGACGGCCGCGATCGCCCAGGCGATCATCGGGATCCGAGGCATCCGGAATCGCGCAAGCTGGAGGCGCGGAAGCGTCAGGCGCGGAAGCGTCAGGCGCGGAAGGGTCAGGCGGGTTCGACCCGGCACTGGCCGCCGCCCCTTCGATCTCTGGCGCGAAGCCCAGCCGGACCCAGCCGCGCCGGCCACAACCTGGCCGCAGCGGGCACAGAACTTATCCGCTGGTTGGTTCGCCCTTCCGCAGCCCGGGCAGAAAACTCGTGCCGGCGTCGCCGGGGCCGCTACGGACGTGGCCGCGATCGCCATCATCGGGGGCTCGGCAACCGGCTTCGCCACCGGGGGCTCGGCAACCGGCTTCGCCACCGGGGGCTCGGCAGCTGGTTTCGCCACCGGGGGCTCGGCAACCGGCTTCGCCACCGGGGGCTCGGCAACCGGCTTCGCCACCGGGGGCTCGGCAACCGGCTTCGCCACCGGGGGCTCGGCAACCGGTTCCGCCACCGGGGGCTCGGCAACGGGCTTGGCCACGGGCGGCTCAACCACCGGCTTCGCCACCGGGGGCTCGGCAACCGGCTTGGCCACCGGGGGCTCGGCAACTGGCTTGGCCACCGGCGGCTCGGCAACCGGCTTCGCCACCGGCGGCTCGGCAACTGGGGCCGCCGAAGTTACCGCCGGGGCCGCGGACCCATTCGTGGGCGTAGCCAGGGAGAGCGGCGTTGCCGAAGGTCCATGGCTCTTACGCCAGGGTAGACCTGCGGCAAGAGCGGCCAGGCCCGAGGGCCGACGGTCTCCTGATTCGCCGCCAGCATCATTGCCGCGTCGTGCCTTCAATGCCGGTGCGCCGTTCCAGTCGACCGGCGTCCCGCACCGGGCACACCAGATATCGATAGCCAGGTTTTCGTATTTGCAGCGCGGGCAGCGCACGGTGGTGCCCATGCTGCTCTTTTGCTTGATCACAGCCCTGGCTTGATGTAACCACGTTCCGGCTCTCGACGGATAGTGGTCGAATTGCCACGGGTCATGCGGCTCGGAGGTTGGGCTGGTTCAACAGCCACCCGGACGATGACCGGACCATTTGCCAGGTGCCGACCCAGTGCCTGGTCGACCCCGCGTAGATTTCGATCAGGTCGATGTAGACGGTGGCGATCTGGCCGTTGTCGGCGACGATACGCGCGGCCCGCAGATTCATTTGCTGGGTGTACGCAAAGCGGTGATTGATGAACTCGGCCGGGGGATAATTGGCCTGCATCTGCGCACTCCAGGTCGCCGCGGCCGCATCGAACTGATGCGCCTGCACCGCCTGATAAAAGATCCCGACGGCTGCCGAGGGATCGCCGGCGGTCTGGGAGGCGGGCACCACCACCGGCGGTTGATTGGCCGGCGGTTGGGTCGTCGGCTGCTGATCGGCAGGCGGAGCCGAGGGGGCGGTGGTCGCGTCGGTCGGACTCGAGGTCGCAGCCGGGGTCGCAGCCGGGGTCGCGGCCGGGGTCGCGGCCGGGGTCGCCTTCAATCCGGCTGTGATCGGCAACCGGGCGGCCCGCTCATGCTGACCGGCCGCCTTGAGCCAGCCCGCAACCGGCACGGCCAGCAGCAGCGCGAGGACGGCGGCGGCCGCGGCGGGCAGCATCCAGGC
>JALZAV010000124.1 GCA_030948145.1 Candidatus Dormiibacterota bacterium | reverse complement strand
TTCTGTTGCGCGCCATCGTGGATGTTGCGCTCCAGCCGTCTACGCTCGACGTCCTGCGCGGTGACGAGCCGTTCGCGGGACGCCCGTAATTCCTCGAGCCGCTGGCGGAGGTCGGCGGCCAGCCCAACGTTCTTCAGCGCCAGCCCGGCCTGGTGAGCCAGGTCAGCCATCAACTTCTGCTCCATCGGGGTCAGCGATTCGCCCTTCCGCTTCCAGACAGCCAGCGCACCGAGCAACTCCCCTTTGTGGTTTACGGGCACGACCGCGTCGGCGCCGGCGATCTGTAATGGCCCCGTCCCGTTAATGGCGATTGCCTCAGGATGCTCGAACACGTCCGGATACTGGGCCGCGACTGACAACGACGACCCGCTGCGCAGCCAGACTTCGGCTCGGCTTGCCCCCGTTCCCTGGGCGAGGACCCGAGCCATCTGGGCGAGCGTTTCGTCACTGGCGACCGCCTCGGCGATGCGCTCCGAAAAGCGGGACAGCACCTCATAGGGTGTGGCGCGGTCCCCGTAGACCAACCGGTTAGCGAGCCGCTGGCCGCGTGTGCGCAGCGGCTGAAAGGCGCCGGCGACCAGTGCCGTGGCGGCGAGGGACAGCACGAAGTTTGCCTGTCCTGCCCGGCCGATGATACTTCCGATGCCGACGACGATGGCGATGTAGATAGTGGTGATCGACACGGCCAGCGAGCCATAGGCGAGAGTCCGGTTCAACACCAGGTCGATGTCGTACAAGCGGTAGCGGAGGACCGCAACCGCCATCGCAATCGGAAGCAGAACGATTGTTGAGGTTCCCGTCGCGAAGAGGACTTCCATACCAGGGCCGTTGACGAAGGACTCAGGCAGGACGGTGGCGGCGATGAGCGGGATGACGAGCGCGCCGACTGCGACCAGCGCGGCGGCAAAGGCGACCCACCTGATCTGTAGCCGCCGCTCCCGGTCGGCCCGGCGGTATTTCACCACCAGTGCGCTCAGAGCCAAGACAATGGCTGGGAGGCCAAGGATTGATGAGCTAGGCGCCTGCGAGCTGTCCAGGTGAAAGTTTGGAAAGAGACCTGATGGCGCCGTTTCGACCAACTGAAACACGGCGCCAATTCCGAGCAACACGGATGCACCGACAACGGCGGGACGCCACCTCGGCGAGGGCAGGTGTCCGTCGGGGAAGAAGAGGATGATGAAAGCGAAGGCGAGGAAGAACAACGCCGCGCCAAGGGCGCCGGTCAGCCAGCGGGCTTCGATGGCACCGGGTAGCGGGCCGAACCGCGCCGTAGTCCAGCTGTACTCGGTCATCAGGGCCTGGACCGCTGCCTCGATTCCGAGACCCCAACAGATCCAGCCGACCGGGTTGCTGGGTTGCCGGGATGCGATGAGAGCTCCAATGAGGACGAACGTCATCGCGAAAACCGGGATGCCAGCCCGCAGCGCCACGTTGCTGGTGCCCAATTGTGTTAGCGGCGAGCCGCCGGCGTTCCGCGCGAGTAGAAGTAGGTCGCCCAGTGCGGTCGCGACCACCAGCCAGGCGACCGGCCAGATCAGGCGCTGGGCCCGGGCCGACGTCATGGCCCGATTCTCGCCTGCCGGAGTCAGTCCGGCAAGGGTGTCAGCACGAACGTCAATACGGTTTTTCTTCCCTACTCCTGCTGATGGATGCTCGGACGATTTTTCGGGCACAATAGGAACCGAGTAGCCACCGGAGGGGAAAGCTATGGCAAGTGCGACGTTGAATGGGGTGGATCTCTTTTACGAAGAGGTCGGAAAGGGTCAGCCGCTAGTCCTGGTTCACGGCTCCTGGGCCGACCACACGACATGGGGAATGGTTGTGCCCGACTTGTCGAAACATTTTCGGGTGATCAGCTACGATCGACGCGGCCATAGCCGCAGTTCGGTTCCGCCCGGCCAGGGGCATGTCGAGCAAGATGTCGACGACCTTGCCGCCCTGATCCAGCATCTGGATGCCGCGCCCGCGAATGTCGCCGGCAACTCGTTTGGCGGGTCGATCACCCTCCGGCTCGCTGCCGCGCACCCTGACCTCTGCCGCAGCATATCGGCGCACGAGCCGCCGCTGCTGCGCCTGCTCGAGCGCGATCCCCGCTTTGGCCCGGGCCTCGTGGAGGTGCAGACCCGCATTCGAAATGTGATCGAGGTCCTTCAGCGGAGAGAGGACGCCAAAGCTGCTGAGCTGTTCGTTGAGACGGTGGCCCTCGGCCCCGGGATGTGGACCCTGCTGCCCGAGCCGGTTCGCGAGGTCTTCATCAGCAATGCCGGGAGCTGGCTGGATGAGTGCCAGGACCCCGAGGCGCTACTGATTGACCTGGGTGCGCTTCACGACTACGGCGGACCAGCGCAGCTGACCGGCGGCGACCAGAGCCCGCCGTTTTTCGGGGCGGTCCTCGAGCTGGTGAAGGAGGCCCTCCCTCAGGCGGACCGCTTTACCTATCACGGCAGCGGGCATGTGCCACAGGAAACCCACCCGGGCCAGTATGCCTCGCAGCTGGCGAGCTTCCTCCAGCGGGTTGAAATGGCGCGCGTCTAGTTCTAGTCGTCGCGCCGACGGGCTCAGACGACCAACGGAACTGACGACCGACCTCGACCTCCGTGAGGGTCTCAGGAACCCGTAACCATTGCATCCTGGCCACGTTGTTCGGCTAGAGCATGCGCAGAGCCGCCGGCGTTGCCGTGATTGCGCTCGGGATCCCCGTTCTTGTCGGCGGCCTGGCGATCGGTGGAGGCCGGTTCATGAGCGCCGGCGCGGCATCCCCCGCCAGCCCGGGCCCCGTGGTTCCGGCGGACGTCATTCCATGGACATCGGCGTCGCCATCGCCGCCTCCCCAGGCCTCGGGCGCGCCGGCGCCGCCACTACCGGGAGCGTGTGTCGACTCGATGCTTGCGGCCGTCTTGGACGGTGTCCAGAATCTGAAAACCGGCCAGATCCTGGTCACCTTGCGCTTTAACAACACTACAGCCACTGCCTGTGTTTTGGCCCACCGCCCGACCATCTCGATCCTACTTCGTGACGGTCGAACGCTCGCCTTGCCGCAGGCGGGCCTGAACGACCCGCCAACGGGAGATGGCGCTGTCATGACGGCCGCCCTGCAAGTGCCGGAGCGAGGCCAGACTGCCGCGCCCAGCCAGGCCACGCTCGACTTCAGCGCTTACTTCTGCACCAGCGGCACAGGTTCGCCCGCCGTTCAGGAGATCCGTGTCGTCCTTCCGGAGAACGCCGGAACCCTGATCGTGCCAGCCGGCGGTCAACAGATCCTCTCGACTCAGCCGTGCCTGACCGATCCCGCCGTCCACGACGGTGTTCTCGTCGGCGAGTTTCAGCCGACCACCCCGGCGACCGCCGCAACACTTACGCAGTTGAAGGCTGAGATCGTCGCTCCGGTGTCAGTCCGAGCAGGCCAGCGACTGGAATACAGCGTCCGTCTTACGAACGTGTCGCGGCGCCAATACCGCTTCGATCCCTGCCCGTCCTACTACGAGAACCTCAAGTCGGTGCAAACCCAGGCCGAGTCTTACCAGCTCAACTGCGCATCACCAGGCGTTCTCGCGCCGGGGGCGTCGGCGACGTTCGCCATGGTCATTCAGGTCCCCGCCGCCATGAAGCCGGGACCCGTCGGCCTTGTCTGGGCGCTCACCGACCCGCCGTCGAGCGCGGTCAGCGCCCTGGCTTTCGTAACCGTGACTCCCTAGCCGCGAACGTGCGGACCCGGGGCTTAGACGACGGCTTCTTCTTCTCGGGTGCCGCGCGTCGGCTGGTCGTCGGTGTAATCGCGGAGCACCTTTGACCGGCTCGGGTGACGCAGCTTGCGGAGCGCCGTGGCCTCGATCTGGCGGATCCGCTCGCGAGTCAGTCCCATGCGGCGGCCGACCTCCTCCAGCGTGCGCGGCTCATCGTCTACCAGGCCGAAGCGCAGCTGGACCACGCGCCGCTCGCGCGGGCGCAGGGTAGCCAGGATGTCCTCGACCTCATTGCGGAACATCGCCTCGCTGGCGGCCTCGAGCGGGGCAATCGCCTGCTTGTCCTCGACAAAGTCACCCAGGTGGGAATCCTCTTCCTCGCCGATCGGCGACTCGAGGGAGACCGGCTGCTGCGAGATCTTCTTCAGCTCCTGGACCTTGTCGACGGTGATCCCCATGCCGTAGGCGAGCTCCTCTTCATTCGGCTCGCGGCCGAGTTGCTCCAGCAGGGCCCGCGAGACGCGCGCCAGCTGGTTGAGGGTGTCGACCATGTGGACCGGGATGCGGATGGTCCGGGCCTGGTCCGCGATCGCACGGGTGATCGCCTGGCGGATCCACCAGGTGGCGTAGGTCGAGAATTTGAACCCGCGTTTGTAATCGAACTTCTCGACCGCACGCATCAGCCCAAGGTTCCCTTCCTGGATCAGGTCGAGGAAGGAGAGCCCCCGGTTGAGGTACTTCTTAGCCACCGAGACCACCAAACGCAAGTTCGCTTCGGTCAGGTGATGGCGCGCCTCTTCCGAGCCCGCCTCCATCTCCTTGGCCAGCTCAACTTCCTGCTTCGCCGTCAGCAGGTTGACCCGTCCGATCTCCTTCAGATACATCCGAACTGGGTCATCGAGGGCGACCGAACTGACCACCTCGACCTCGGTCAGCGTCTCCTCGTCGTCGTTATCCTGCTCGGCCTCGCCGTCGGCCGTAACCTGGATACCCATCTCCTGGAAGGTCGCGGCAACCCGCACGAAACCATCCGCATTCCCCTCGATCGAGGGAAATGCCTTCATCACATCGTCGGGGGACAGGAAACCCTGGTCTTTCCCTTTGAGGATCAGCGCCTCAGCGGCCAACACCAGCGGGTCGACTTGGACCCGCGCCTTTACCTTTGTCACGAAGTTTTCTTACCCAAGTTTGACGTATT